>NZ_JAVKGT010000008.1:33547-94221 GCF_031432335.1 Nesterenkonia flava
AACCCGCGTTACCGCCGTGAGAGGGCGGCGTACTAGGCCGCTATACGATGGGGCCAAGTATGATGTTGTGCGCATACGTGAGCTGCACTCATTACCACACAGCTGAGGCCCCAGATCAGAAGATCCGAGGCCTCACGCGTGGTGAGTGACCCCAGCGGGATTCGAACCCGCGTTACCGCCGTGAGAGGGCGGCGTACTAGGCCGCTATACGATGGGGCCGTATGCTCTGCGAAGTCCTTGGACTCCGCTGTTCCCGTGACGAGAACGACGAAATCTTACCAGACCTCGTGATCGATTCGTGAATCGATCCGCTGGGCTACTAGGACTCGAACCTAGAACGACGGTACCAGAAACCGCTGTGTTGCCAATTACACCATAGCCCAATGTTCACTTTTCGAACCCGCGAGGCCCTCCCGGGGAGCGCCTCGCACGGGTAACTACTTTACACGCTGAATGGGCCCTGGCGCAAAACCGGACAGGACCAGGGCCCACCGCGCGATCAGGCGAATCAGTCCCGTGACTCCACGAGTGAGCGGAAGCGGTGCAGCCGTGCCATGGAGGACTCCTTGCCCAGCAGCTCCATCGACTCGAATAGCGGAGGTGAGACCTTGCGGCCCGAGACGGCCGAGCGCACCGCACCGAAGGCTTTGCGGGGCTTGAGGCCCAGACCATCGATCAGCGCCACACGCAACGCCTCTTCGATGCTCTCGGTACTCCAGGAGGACTCATCAATGCCCTGCAGCGCCGCGGTGGCGGCGTCGAGCGTCTCCAGGACGGCGTCTTTCTCGCCGAGGCCGCTGAAAGCCTTGTCCTCGATGGCCAGCTCTTCATCGGAGACAAAGAGGAACGCCATCATGTCGGCGCCCTCGCCCAGCAGAGCAATACGCTCCTGGACCAGCGGGGCGGCTCCATCCAGCAGCGCTGCCTGCCGCTCGGTGAGCTCCTCATCCACGAGTCCCAGGGCCTGCAGATAGGGTACGAGCCGGTCGCGGAAGTCACCGGGATCAAGACGGCGGATGTGGGTGCCGTTGATGGCTTCGGCCTTCTTCAGGTCGAACCGTGCCGGGTTGCCCAGCACATCCGCCACGTCAAAGTGCTCGACGAGCTCATCGACGGTGAAGATGTCTTCGTCGGCCGAGAGCGACCACCCCAGCAGGGCCAGGTAGTTCAGCAGTCCCTCGCGGACGAAGCCGCGGTCGCGGTGGTGGAAGAGATTCGACTCCGGATCACGCTTGGAGAGCTTCTTGTTCCCCTCCCCCATGACATAGGGCAGATGGCCGAAAGCCGGCATGTACTTGGCCAAGCCCACGGCATGCAGGGCCCGGTAGAGCGCCACCTGACGCGGGGTCGAGGAGAGCAGGTCCTCGCCGCGCAGCACATGGGTGATCTCCATCAGTGCGTCATCGACCGGGTTGACCAGGGTGTAGAGCGGCTGGCCGTTGGCCCGTGCCACCACAAAATCTGGGGTGGACCCGGCCGCGAAGGTAATCTCCCCGCGCACCAGGTCAGTGAAGGTGATGTCCTCGTCGGGCATACGGAACCGCAGCACCGGCTCGCGTCCCTCAGCGCGGAAGGCGGCGATCTGCTCTTCGGTGAGATCACGGTCGAACCCGTCGTAGCCCAGCTTGGGGTCGCGTCCGGCCGCCCGGTGACGGGCTTCGATCTCCTCCGGTGTGGAGTAGGACTCGTAGACGAAGCCGGTGCCCTTGAGCTTCCTCAGCACGTCCTGGTAGATCTCTGAGCGCTGGGACTGGCGGTAGGGCTCGTGCGGGCCTCCGGTCTCCACGCCTTCGTCCCAGTCGATGCCGAGCCAGCGGAGCGCCTCGAGCAGCTGCTGGTAGGACTCTTCGCTGTCTCGCTTGGCGTCAGTGTCCTCAATGCGGAAAATCAGCTTGCCGCCGGTGTGACGGGCGTAGGCCCAGTTGAACAGCGCGGTGCGGATCAGGCCCACGTGAGGTGTGCCGGTCGGGGACGGGCAGAACCGCACCCGGACCGGAGTGTCAGCGTCGACGGCAGGGATGTCTTTGGGGGGAGCTACGGGGGCGCTCATCGGGGTGAGGGGTCTCCTTGGATGGATTCGCGAGATTACGAGCGGAAGATGGTGGTGAGGGTGCCGATGCCTTCAACTTCGGCCTCGACGCGGTCACCGGCTTCCACCAGACCGACGCCGGCAGGGGTGCCGGTGAGGATGACGTCGCCGGGCAGCAGGGTGAAGGCCTGGGAGATGTAGGAGACCAGCTCGGGAATCCCGAAGATCATCTCGGAGGTGCTGCCGTCCTGCACCGTCTTACCGTTGAGACGGCTGGTGATCCGCAGGTCCTCAGTGTCCAGCTCGGTTTCGATCCACGGTCCCAGCGGAGTCGAGCCGTCGAAGCCCTTGGCGCGGGCCCACTGGTTGTCGCTGCGCTGCGCGTCGCGGGCCGTGAGGTCGTTGCCCACGGTGTACCCGAAGATCACCTCGGGCACACGCTCCACGGGAACGTCCTTGCAGATGCGCCCGATGACGACGGCGAGCTCCACTTCGTAGCTAATCTCCTCGGAGAAGGAGGGCAGCGTGACGGGTTCTCCCGGACCGACGACGGCGGTGTTGGGGATGAAGAACAGCAGCGGCGAGACCGGGGGCTCGCCGCCCATCTCCCGGGCGTGGGCGGCGTAATTCTTCCCTACACCGACGATCTTCGAACGCGGAATGATGGGAGCCACCAGCCGCACGTCGTCGAGCTTGTGGGTCTCCCCGGTCTGCTGGATCCCCTGGTAGAAGGGATCCCCAGCGAGGACGGTGATGGTCTCTTCACCCGGCTCCCCGGCGACGATGCCGTAGGCGGGGTCCGAGTCGTGTACAAAACGGGCAATGCGCATACCCCAACTCTAACCGAGCCGGGCAGCGGCGCTCAGGCCAGTTTGTGCATCCAGCCGTGGCGGTCCTCGACGGTGCCCAGCTGGATGCCCAGCAGCTCGTCGCGGATGGCCTGGGTGACCTCACCGGTGCCGGTGGAGGCGATGGTCTTCTCCCCGTCGATGAGCTCGCCGATGGGGGTGATGACTGCCGCGGTGCCGCAGGCGAAGACTTCGGTGATGGTGCCGTCGGTCACCCCGCGGTCCCACTCGTCCAGGGTGATGCGGCGCTCCTCGACCTGCATCCCGCGGTCCTTGGCCAGCTGTATGACCGAGTCGCGGGTGATGCCTTCCAGAATGGTTCCGGTGAGCGCCGGGGTCAGCAGGCGGTTGTCACTGGTGACCAGGAAGACGTTCATACCCCCGAGCTCTTCAATGGCGTTGTCATGCAGCGGGTCCAGGAAGAGCACCTGGTCGCACCCCTTCTGAGCAGCCTGCTGCTGGGGAAGCAGCGAGGCGGCGTAGTTGCCGCCGGTCTTGGCATCGCCGGTGCCCCCGGGTGCGGCGCGGGCAAAGTCTCGGGAGACCCAGATGCGCACGGGCTTCAGCTCGCCGCCAAAGTAGTTGCCTGCCGGGGAAGCGATGACCCGGAATGTCACCTCTTTGGCGGCCCGCACACCGAGGAAGGCCTCGGTGGCGAACATGAACGGCCGCAGGTAGAGCGCTTCGCCCTCGCCGGTGGGCACCCACTCCTTGTCCTGGGCCAGCAACTCCTCCAAGGCCTGCACGAAGACCTTCTCATCCAGCTCGGGCAGAGCCATCCGGACGGCCGACTTGTTCATGCGTGCGGCATTGGCGAAGGGCCGGAAGGTGTAGACGCCGCCGTCACTGTGGCGGTAGGCCTTCATGCCTTCGAAGATCTCCTGGGCGTAGTGCAGCACAGCTGCGGCGGGATCCAGGCTGATGGGCCCGTAAGGCTCTACCCGTGCGTTCTGCCACCCGTTCTGCGCCGTCCAGTCGATGACCGCGGTGTGATCAGTGAAGTTCACGCCGAAGCCGGGGTCAGCGAGAATCTCCGCCCGGCGCTGCTCGCTGGTGGGAGTGGGGTGGGTCAGAACGTCGAACTGCATGGTGGAGCCTTTCTTAGAGTGAGGCGATTCTATCGGCGAAGGCATCTCCGCGCTGGGTGGTCGTCAGGCCCTCTCCCCCGCCAGCGGCGGCCCACTCGCTCAGCTGCGCGTTGACCGCATCAGTGATTCGCGTGGCGGCGGTCTGAAGCCCGAGGTGCTCCAGCATCATGGCCGCCGAGAGCACCGCTGCGGTGGGATCGGCGATTCCCTGTCCGGCAATATCGGGGGCAGAGCCGTGCACGGGTTCGAACATCGATGGCGCGGTGCCTTCGGCGTTGATGGAGCCCGAGGCGGCCAGTCCGATGCCGCCGGTGATTGCCGCGGCAAGGTCAGTCAGGATGTCTCCGAAGAGGTTGTCCGTGACGATCACGTCAAACCGCTGCGGGTTGGTGACCAGGTGAATGGTGGCCGCATCCACGTGCATGTAGTCCCAGCTGACGTCGGGGAACTCCGCAGCCACCTCCGTCACGGTGCGGGTCCACAGACTGCCGGCGTGGGTGAGCACATTGTTCTTGTGCACCAGGGTCAGCTGACCGCGCCGCTCCTGGGCCCGGCGGAAGGCATCCACGACCACCCGTCGGACTCCGTGGGCGGTGTTCAGCGAGACCTCAGTGGCGATCTCTTCAGGGGTGTCCCGGCGAATGGTGCCGCCGTTGCCCACGTAGGGGCCCTCGGTACCTTCCCGCACGACGACGAAGTCGAAGTCCTCGTTCTTCGCCAGCGGAGTGGCCACACCGGGGTACGTGCGCGAGGGGCGCAGGTTGATGCTGTGATCCAGGGTAAAGCGCAGCTTCAGCAGCAGCTCACGCTCGATGAGCCCCGAAGGAATGGTGGCATGCCGCGGATCAGCGCCGACGGCGCCAAAGAGAATCGCGTCGTGACCCCGCAGCGCCTCAAGCGTCGCGTCCGTCAGCGTCTCACCGGTGGACAGCCAGTGCTCAGCGCCCAAGGTGTAGTCGGTGAAGGTCACCGACGCCGACTCCGGAACCAGGGCCGCCTTCAGCGCCTTGCGCGCCTCGGCGATCACCTCCGGTCCGATGCCGTCACCGGCGATCACGGCGATATCCAGGGTGGGGGAAGTGCTCTGGGCCATCAGTTCTCCTCTGCTTCCTCATGCCGCGGGAAGATCGGCTGAGGCTTTTCGATGGGGGTTCCCGGCTGGAGCGCCTGGTCGAAGGAGGCGAAGCTGCGTGCTCCGGCGCCCGAGGCGTTGGTGCGCCCCGCGTCGCCTTCAGCGGGGATGCCCAGGGCGTCCAGCAGCTTGGTGGCGGAGGAGGGCATGACCGGCTGGACCAGCAGTGCCACCTTGCGAATGATCTCGGCGGTCACGTAGAGCACGGTGTTCATCCGCTCCACGTCGGTCTTCTTCAGCTGCCAGGGGGCCTGGTCGGCGAAGTAGGCGTTGGCCTCCCCCAGCACGTACCAGGTGCGTTCCAGCGCATGGTGGAAGTCCTGGGTCTGGTAGGCCTCACGCGAGGTCTCCAGCAGTTCCTGCGCCTGAGCCAGAATGGCGCGGTCGGCGTCGATGTAGTCACCGGGCTGCGGAATCGCGCCGTCGCAGTTCTTGACGATCATGCTCAGGGAACGCTGGGCGAGGTTGCCGAGGTTGTTGGCGAGGTCGGAGTTCTTACGCCCGACGACGGCGTCGTGGGTGTAGGAACCGTCCTGGCCGAACGGGAACTCCCGCAGCAGGAAGAAGCGCACGGCATCCAAGCCGTAGGTGGCCACCCAGTTCTCCGGGGCGACGACGTTGCCCACGGACTTGGACATCTTCTCCCCCGCGTTGTGCAGGAATCCGTGAATCATCACGCGCTTGGGCAGCTCCACGCCCGCGCTCATCAGGAAGGCGGGCCAGAAGATGCAGTGGAAGCGGGAGATGTCCTTGCCGATGACGTGCACGTCTGCAGGCCAGAACTTCTTGAACCGCTCGGATTCGGTGTCGGGGAAGCCCACACCGGTGAGGTAGTTGGTCAGGGCGTCCACCCAGACGTACATCACATGCTTCAGGTCGGTCTCGCCGTCGGTGAGCTCTTGAGGCACCGGTACTCCCCAGTCGAACGTGGTGCGGGAGATGGAGAGGTCATCGAGGCCGTTCTCCACGAAACGGATCACCTCGTTGAACCGGCTGCGGGGCCCGCCAAAGTCGGGGTTGGACCGGTAGAACTCCAGCAGCTTGTCCTGGTACTGGGACAGGCGGAAGAAGTAGGACTCCTCCTCCGTCCAGGTCACCGGAGTTCCGGTCTCGACGGCGTAGCGCTGCCCGCCCTCGCGGACCTCGGTCTCATCCTCGGTGAAGAAGCGCTCATCGCGCACCGAGTACCAGCCCGCGTACTTGTCCAGGTAGATGTCCCCGGCCTCGACCATGCGCTTCCAGATGGCCTGGGAGGCCGCATAGTGATCCTCGTCCGTCGTCCGGATGAAGCGATCGTAGGAGATGTCCAGCACCTCGTCGTCGACGCGCTTAAAGGCTGCCGCGTTACGGGTGGCCAGCTCGTAGGGAGTCAGCCCCTCCTTCTCCGCAGACTGCTGCATCTTCTGACCGTGCTCGTCGGTGCCGGTGAGGAACATGACCTCGTAGCCGTCCAGCCGCTTGAAGCGCGCCATGGCATCGGTGGCGATGTATTCGTAGGCGTGGCCGATGTGCGGCTCTCCGTTGGGGTAGGAGATGGCCGTGGTGATGTAGTAGGCGGGTTTCTCTGCCATGGGTGTCCTCGTATCCTCGCGTCAGCTAGGAGGTGTCAGTCGGCCGTGGTGGGTGTCAGTCTTCGAGGTTGACTTCGGCGGCCAGGCTGGCGCCAACCTCGGCGCTGATGGTCTCCAGCACTCCTGCCGGCAGGGCGGAGTCCACGGCCAGCACCGCCAGTGCGCTGCCTTCCCTGTTCTGGGAGACCTGCATGCCGGCAATGTTGACCGAGTGCTCGCCGAGGATCCTTCCCAGGGCGCCGACGACGCCGGGCCGGTCCGCGTATTCGAAGACCACCAGGTGCTCGGTGAGGGTGATCTCCAGGTCATAACCGTTGATGCCGACGATCTTTTGGATCTGCTTGGGTCCGGTGAGGGTGCCGCGGACCTCCAGGTTGGTGCCGGAGGAGGTTGCCGCCCGCACGGTCAGGGCATTGCGGTAGTCCTCGACCTCGGTGGTGGTGCTCAGGCGGGTTGAGATGCCCCGCTGTTCGGCCAGCACGGGGGCGTTGACGTAGGAGACGGGCTCGTTGACCACGTCGGTGAAGACGCCCTTGAGGGCCGCCAGCTGCAGGGCGGAGACGTTGAGTTCGGCGATTTCACCGGCCGCCTCGGTCTCGATGTCGGTGAAGGCCTCGTCGGCCAGCGCATTGAGCACACGGCCCAGCTTCTCGATGAGCGGGATGCCGGGGCGGACCAGCTCGTCGATGGCTCCGCCTGCCACGTTGACGGCGTCGGGCACCAGCTCTCCGGCCAGGGCCAGGCGCACGGACTTGGCCACGGAGATGCCTGCCTTCTCCTGGGCTTCGTGGGTGGAGGCGCCCAGGTGCGGGGTGACCACCACGTTTTCCCGGGTGAAGAACGGCAGGTCGGTGGAGGGTTCGGTGGAGAAGACGTCCACGGCGGCCCCGCCGATGGTGCCGGCCTCCAGGGCGTCTTCAAGATCCTCCTCGTCGATGAGTCCGCCGCGGGCCACGTTGATGAGGAAGACGCTGTCCTTCATCTTTGCGAACGCCTCAGCGTTGAGCATGCCCAGCGTCTCAGGCGTCTTGGGCATGTGGATGGTGATGACGTCTGACTTCTCGTAGAGCTCGTCGAGGGTGACCAGCTGGGCGCCGAGCTGGTGGGCGCGGGCCGAGGTGACGTAAGGGTCGTAGGCCAGGATCTCCATGTCAAAGGCCTTCATCCGCTCGGCAACCAGACCGCCGATGCGGCCCAGACCGATGACGCCCAGCGTCTTGTCCTGCAGCTCCACGCCGGTGTACTTGGAGCGCTTCCACTCGCCGGCCTTCAGCGCCTGGTGCGCCGGAGAGATGTTGCGGGCCAGACCCAGGATGTGGGCGCAGGTGAGCTCGGCGGCGGAGACGATGTTGGAGGTCGGGGCGTTGACGACCATCACGCCGGCTTCGGTGGCGGCCTTGATATCAACGTTGTCCAGACCCACACCGGCCCGGGCCACGACCTTGAGGTTCTTGGCGTGAGAGAGGACTTCCGCGTCCACCTGAGTGGCGGATCGGACCATGAGCGCATCGGCCTCGGCGATGTCGGCGAAGAGGCGGGGACGGTCGGTGCCATCGGACTGCCGGATGTCGAAGTCGGGCCCGAGAGCCTCAACGGTGGCAGGCGAGAGTTCTTCGGCGAGGACGACGAGAGGGCGAGTGCTCACAGGTTCCTTCTTCTTCAACGTAGTGATTCTTCTGATGCGGTAGGCGGTGAAGACTGGTGGGGGCCGGCCGGTAATATCCGGACCAGCCCCCACCTACCTTAGTACGCCTTCTGGAGTGAAGGCCGCGGCCATCACACGCGGCCATCAGGCGAGCGCGACGTGTGCGCGCTGCCGAGACATGCTCAGCGCGCGGCGGTGCCCTCGGTGTAGTCGTCCTCCTGGTCGTTGATCCAGGAGAACAGCTTGCGCAGCTCGCGGCCGGTGGACTCGATCGGGTGGGACTCGTTCTTCTTCCGCAGCTCCGCGAACTCCTTGGCGCCGTTGCGCTGGTCGTCCATGAACCGCTGGGCGAAGGCGCCGGACTGGATGTCAGCCAGCACGGCCTTCATGTTCTCCTTGACCTCCGGGGAGATCACGCGAGGACCGGAGACGTAGTCACCGAACTCCGCGGTGTCGGAGATGGACCAGCGCTGCTTGGTCAGGCCGCCCTCGACCATGAGGTCCACGATGAGCTTGAGCTCGTGGAGTACCTCGAAGTAGGCGATCTCGGGCTTGTAGCCGGCCTCGGTGAGAGTCTCGAAACCGTACTGCACCAGCTGGGAGGCGCCGCCGCAGAGCACAGCCTGCTCACCGAACAGGTCGGTCTCGGTCTCCTCGGTGAAGGTGGTCTCGATGACGCCAGCGCGGGTGCCGCCGATGCCCTTGGCGTAGGCCAGGGCAATGTCCTTGGCCTTGCCCGAGGGGTTCTGCTCCACGGCGACCAGCGCAGGCACACCGCGGCCTGCTTCGTACTCACGGCGCACGACGTGGCCGGGACCCTTGGGGGCGACCATGGCGACGTCGACGTCGGCCGGGGGCTGGATGTAGCCGAAGCGGATGTTGAAGCCGTGGGAGAAGAGCAGTACGTTGCCTGCGCTCAGGTGGGGTGCAATCTCTGCGGAGTAGACGTCAGCCTGGTGCTGGTCCGGGACCAGGATCATGATGACGTCGGCGGCCTGAGCGGCCTCGGCCACGGTCTTCACCGTCAGGCCCTGCTCCTCGGCCTTGGGCCAGGACTTGGAGCCCTCCTTCAGGCCCACGACGACGTTCACGCCGGAGTCGCGCAGGGACAGGGCGTGGGCGTGGCCCTGGGAGCCGTAGCCGATGACGGCCACGGTCTTCTCAGACAGCACGGACAGGTCGGCGTCGTCGTCGTAGTAGAGGTCAGCCATGTCGAGATCTCCTCGTAGTTGGGGTTTCAGTGGTGGTGGTCTAGCAGGTCGTTGCTGGTCCGCGGAGGGTTCCGCGCAGGTCAGCGGGTCTTGGCCGGCAGGGCCTTCTCGGTCATCGATTTGGCGCCGCGAGAGATGGCCAGTGTTCCGGAACGCACGATCTCGCGAATCCCGAAGGGCTCCAGGACGCTGAGCAGAGCATCGAGCTTGTCAGCAGCGCCCGTGGCCTCCACGGTGAGGGAGTCGGTGGAGACGTCCACGATCTTGGCGCGGAACAGCTCCACGGCCTGGGTGACCTGCAGGCGAGCTGCGGCGTCGGCCCGGACCTTGATGAGCAGATGCTCGCGCTGCACGGAGCTGGTGGGTTCAAGCTCGATGATCTTGATGACGTTGATGAGCTTGTTCAGCTGCTTGGTGATCTGCTCTAGCAGCACGGCATCAGCATCCACGACGACGGTGATGCGGCTCAGGCCTTCCAGCTCGGAGGGGCCCACGGCCAGGGAGTGGATGTTGAAGGCGCGGCGGGCGAAGAGTCCCGAGACCTTGGAGAGCACGCCGGGGACGTCCTCGACCAGGACGGAGAGGGTGCGCCGGGCGGTGGTGTTGTTCTCACTCATAGTCGCTTGCCTCACTCCTCGTCGTCCCAGTCGGGGGTCATATTGCGTGCGACCTGGATGTCGCTGTTGGAGACGCCCGCGGGGACCATCGGCCACACCATAGCGTCGCGGGAGACCACGAAGTCGATGACGACGGGGCGGTCGTTGATCTCCATGGCCTGGGCGATCACCGTATCGATATCTTCCTCCCGCTCACAGCGCAGTCCCACGCAGCCGTAGGCCTCGGCAAGTTTGACGAAATCAGGGATCCGCACCACGTCGGCGCCGTCGGGGCTGACCGCCGTATTCAGGTGAGTGTTCGAGTAGCGGGATTCGTAGAAGAGGGTCTGCCACTGGCGGACCATACCGAGGCTGGAGTTGTTGATGACGGCGACCTTGATCGGGATCTTGTTGATCGCGCAGGTGGCCAGCTCCTGATTTGTCATCTGGAAGCAGCCGTCGCCGTCGATCGCCCACACCGTGCGGTCAGGCTGCCCCACGGCGGCACCCATCGCAGCCGGCACGGAGTAGCCCATGGTGCCCAGTCCGCCGGAGTTCAGCCACTGGCGGGGGCGTTCGTAGCTGACGAACTGTGCGGCCCACATCTGATGCTGCCCCACACCGGCGGCGTAGATGGCTTCAGGACCGGAGGCCTCGCCGATCTTCTGGATGATCTTCTGCGGCGCGATCTGTCCGTCCTCCGGCTCGGTCCAGCCCAGGGGGTAGGTCTCGCGCAAACGGGTCAGGCGCTGCCACCAGGATTCCAGGGAGGGGCGTCCCTCCGCCTCGAAGACCTGAGCCACCGCGGAGGTCAGCTCGGGCACGATCTCCTTCAGCGAGCCCACGATCGGCACGTCGGCGAACCGGTTCTTGGAGATCTCGGCGGGATCGATGTCCGCGTGGATGACCTTGGCCTCGGGGGCAAAGGTGTCCAACTGCCCGGTGACCCGGTCGTCGAATCGCGCACCGAGGGTGATCAGCAGGTCGGCCTGCTGCAGGGCGGCGACGGCGGAGACCGCGCCGTGCATGCCGGGCATTCCTACGTTCAGCGGGTGCGAGTCCGGGAAGGCGCCGCGGGCCATCAGGGTGTTGACCACCGGAGCTCCCACGGCCTCAGCCAGAGCCATGAACTCCTCGGAGGCTTCGGCCTTGATCATGCCGCCGCCGATGTAGAACACCGGGCGCGTGGACTGCTGGATCAGCTTGGCGGCCTCGCGGATCTGCTTGGCGTGACCGCGGGTGACGGGGCGGTAGCCGTTGAGCTCCATCTTCGGCGGCCAGGAGAACGTGGTCTGAGCAGTCTGAGCGGATTTGGTGATGTCCACCAGCACGGGACCGGGGCGACCGGAGGAGGCGATGTGGAACGCCTCGGCCATGACCTGGGGGATCTGGTCGGCGTCGGTGACCAGGAAGGCATGCTTGGTGATGGGGGTGGCGATGCCGACGATGTCGGCTTCCTGGAACGCGTCGGTGCCGATGACCTGTGCGTTGACCTGCCCGGTGATCGCCACCATCGGCACGGAGTCCATGTGGGCATCGGCCAGCGGGGTCACCAGGTTGGTAGCACCGGGTCCGGAGGTGGCGAAGCAGACACCGACTTTGCCGGTGGCCATCGCATACCCCTGGGCGGCGTGGCCCGCACCCTGTTCGTGGCGGACCAGAATGTGGTTGACCTTCTCCGAATCCATGAGCGGGTCATAGGTGGGCAGAATGGCGCCGCCGGGAATGCCGAAGACGTCGGTCACTCCCAGCTCCTCGAGGCTGCGAATGATGGCCTGGCTGCCGGTGACCTGCTCCGGCGCTACGCTGCGTCCGGGGCCGTAGAGGCGCTGGTCTGCGGTGGTGATGCGGCCCTCGCGGGGGGCGGCATCGGCACGGGCGGGGCTCGCGGCTGGTGCTGTGCTCATAGTCATACCTGTCCCTGTGGTGGTTCTCGTATACCCCGACACAGACGAAACCCCGGCGTCAGGAGCTTCCCTGTGGGGCTCTTGTGCCGGGGTCAACGGTTGGCGTGCGCGGTGCGTGAGCAGGCCGTCAGTGCCCGGCGGGGCTAATGACGGGTACTACTACTAGCTGGATGCGCATGGCTTCTATCCTTGCCGCCGGTGTGATGTGTGTCAATGCGGGATTATTCCCGTCTCATATTGTGGACAGCTCTGCCGGTAAAGCACTTCGCGGAGCTGACTCGCCCTGGGGCCGCGGTATTAGCGCAACCCCAGGGCTGGATGCTCAGCCGCAGTAGGCGCCCTCGGCTGCCGAGCGCACCAGCTTGGCGTACTTGCCCAGCACACCGGTGGTCACGAACGGCGGCAGGGGCTGCCAGGCGGGGTCTGCGCGACGCTCGGCCAGCACCGACTCCTCCACCTCGAGCTCAATGCTGCGGGCCGCGATGTCCACGCGGATGCGGTCGCCGTCAGCGATGTAAGCGATCGGGCCGCCGTCCACCGCTTCCGGGGCGATGTGGCCGATGCACAGACCGGTGGTTCCTCCGGAGAACCGACCGTCGGTGATAAGCAGGACGTCCTTGCCCAGTCCGGCGCCCTTGATGGCACCGGTGATGGCGAGCATCTCGCGCATACCCGGGCCACCCTTGGGTCCTTCGTAGCGGATGACGACGACGTCGCCCGCCTGGATCTTGCCCTCTTCCAGCGCCTTCAGCGCCGCCTGCTCTCGCTCGAAGACACGGGCCGTGCCTTCGAAGACCTCTGCGTCAAAGCCGGCGGACTTCACAACGGCGCCCTCCGGAGCCAGGGATCCGCGGAGCACGGCGATGCCGCCGTTGTGGTGCATGGGATTGTCCAGGGTGCGGATGATCTTGCCGTCAATGTCCGGCGGGTTGATCGCTTCGAGGTTCTCGGCCACGGTCTTGCCGGTCACGGTGAGCACGTCACCGTGGAGCAGTCCGGCATCCAGCAGGGCACGCATGACCACGGGCACACCGCCGACCTTGTCGACGTCGGCCATCACATGCTGACCGAAGGGCTTGAGATCGCCCAGGTGGGGCACGCGGTCGCCGATGCGGTTGAAGTCGTCCAGGGTCAGATCCACCTCGGCTTCGCGGGCGATGGCCAGCAGGTGCAGGACCGCGTTGGTGGAGCCTCCGAAGGCCATTGTGACGGCGATGGCGTTCTCGAAGGCCTTCTTGGTGAGGATGTCGCGGGTGGTGATGCCTTTGCGCAGCAGCTCCACCACGGCTTCACCCGACTTGTGGGCGTAGTAGTCGCGTCGGCGATCCGCTGACGGCGGTGCGGCGGAGCCCGGCAGGGACAGTCCCAGCGCCTCACCGATGCAGGCCATGGTGTTGGCGGTGTACATGCCGCCGCAGGCACCTTCGCCCGGGCAGATCGCGCGCTCGATGACGTCCAGGTCCTCTTCGCTCATGGTGCCGCGGGCGCAGGCGCCCACACCCTCGAACGCATCGATGAGGGTGACCTGCTTCTCGGTGCCGTCCTTGAAGCGAGCGATGCCCGGCATGATCGAACCTGCGTAGAGGAACACGGAGCTTAAGTCCAGGCGCGCGGCGGCCATGAGCATCCCGGGCAGGGACTTGTCGCAGCCGGCCAGCAGCACGGAGCCGTCCAGGCGCTCGGCCTGCATCACGGTCTCCACCGAGTCAGCGATGACCTCTCGGGAAACCAGGGAGTAGTGCATACCCTCATGACCCATCGAGATGCCGTCGGAGACGGAGATGGTGCCGAATTCCATGGGGTATCCCCCACCTGCGTGGACGCCCTCCTTCGAAGCCTTCGCCAGACGGTCCAGGGAGAGATTGCACGGGGTGATCTCGTTCCAGGAGCTGGCGATGCCGATCTGGGCCTTTTTGAAGTCGTCGTCGCCCATGCCTACTGCGCGCAGCATGCCGCGCGCGGGCGCGCGGGTGTAGCCGTCGGTGACCTGCCAGCTGCGCGGCTTCTCCGGAACGGAGGGGCCGGTGACGGGCTTGGGCGGGGTGAAGGGCGTTTCCTCAGTGGGTGCGGACATGACTTGATTCTATGCCTGGGCCTCTCGGGCGCGCGTGAGGGAACGCGAGCTGTCTCACTATCCGAGTAGCGCCCCTGCTGTGCACGGGCTCCCCTAGGTGGGTGCGGCATCGGCCGCTAGGGTGAGTAAGGGAACGGGCCATCTCGTGAACGGAAGCACCATGACGGATCAGCCGAAGCCGCCTCATTCCCCCGAACCAGACGCCGACGGGACCACACCTGAGGACTCCCCCACCCCCTCCGGGGCAGGGTCAGTGGAGCCGCAATCAGGCCCGCGACCCACGGAGACTGATCCCGAGACTCGGACCAGCCCAGAGTCGGCTGAGCAGCGGTCGGCGGGCCAGCAGGCCACTGCGGAGACGACCTCGCCACCGGCCGGGTCTGCACAGCCCCAGGCCGAGGCAGGCTCCGGCGCGCAGTCCTCCGTAGACCACTTCCCCACCGAGCATCTGCCCGCTGAGCAGTTCCACACACAGCAGCTCCACAGCCAGCAGCCGGGACCTCAGGAGTACCCTGCTCAGCACACGGGACACCAGCCGCACTTCGGGCAGCACGAGGGCTTCGGCGGAGCCGCGCCCTACGGCGGCGGCCAGCCCCCCTTCGCAGCCGCCCTATGACGCAGGCGCGGCCGGGCAGTTCGGTCCCGGTGAACCACCCCGCCCGGCCCGGAAATCCCGTCTGGGGCTGATCATCGCGCTGATCGTGGGCCTGCTGGCCCTGGCTGGCGTGGTGGTGACGCTGCTGCTGACCACTGACCTGCTCGATCGGGGACCCACCGGCAGCGAGGCGACCCTGACCTCCGAGGAGCTGGAGACGGTGCTGGTGGACGCCGAGGACTTTCCCGTGGAGGGTAGCGTCGTCGGCAGCCTTGCCCTGGATCCCTGGCCGCTGAACCTCTGGGCCGATGCTGATCTGGACGAGGCGGAGGCTGAGTTCCGGCAGATGCAGCAGGAGCTCGCCGAGGAACTCGACCGGTACGACGCCGGCTCCTCCTCGACCTTCGACGCCGCCGAGCTCTCCGAGCCCTGCATGACCTTCCTGCGCGACGTGGCCAATGATGATGAGATGGCCGCGAACTTCAGCCGTTTGCCCAGCACCATCGGCGGCAAAGCGGTGGTCTCCTCCCCGAGTTCCTCGCCGTCGTTCATGGTGGTGGGCATCGCCAGCTACGAGGACGCAAGTCCTGCCTTCGCAGGTCTGTGGCAGGAGGCCTCCTCCAGCTGCGGCGAGGACGTGATGGAGGCGCTGATGGAGTCTGAGCCGGACTCAGAGTTTGATCCCGAGGACCTCGAGTTCTTCGAGTACCGGGATTTCGTCGGAGTGACCCTCTCTGGCGACATTCCCCAGTGGAGCGGCTGGGGCACCCGCGATCGAACCATTTCACTCGCCATCATGGAGCACGGCAACAACTCCGTCTATGTCTACCAGGAGGGCTACGGACGCGAGGAGCTCGAAGAGCTCATCGACGCCCAGTTGGCCGCCTTCTAAGTGAGCTTTCCGATGACCCCGGTCCCCAACAGCGGCCCCCAGCCCCGGCGGTCCATGGGAGCTGCCGCGATGGTGGGTGTGGGGATCATGGCGGCGGTCGACGAGATCGTCTTTCACCAGCTGCTGGGCTGGCACCACTTCTACGACCGTTCCACCCCGGAGATCGGACTGTTCTCCGACGGCCTGCTGCACGCCGCACAGCTGGTGCTCATCGTGGCCGGGTTCTTCATGATTGCTGAGCTGCGGCATCGCAGGGCCCTGGTGCTTCGGCCCGCCTGGGCGGGATTCTTCCTCGGCGCCGGCGGGTTCCAGCTCTTCGACGGGCTGGTCAACCACAAGCTGCTGCGAGTGCATCAGATCCGGTAGGACGTCGAGAATGTGCTGGCCTACGACCCCGCCTGGAACGGTGCAGGAGCCCTGCTGCTCCTCATCGGCGTGGTGCTGGCTGTGCGCTCCCGGTCCCCGAGGAGTCCGGAGTCTTCGTGAGGCTGGCCCACGTGCATGCCCCCGCTACACCTACAGGTGCCGTGGACGGCGTCGGGTGGATCCTGCCTGCCGCGCTGGTACTGGTTCTCGCTGCGGGGTATCTGCTGCTGCTGGTGCGTCGGCGACTTCAGCTGGAGCGCGGCTGGAACCCGTGGCGCACCGGCAGCTGACTCTTCGGCGCCGCGCTTCTGGGCTGGGGTCTCTCACCGGCGGTGAGTGCCGCAGAGGCGACCGGGTATATGCTTCAGCACCTGCTGATCGGGATGTACGCCCCGCTGCTGCTTCTGCTCGGGGCACCGGTGACAGTGGTGCTGGGGGCGGCCAGCACCACCTGGCGCGCTCGTCTTGGTCGGGTGCTGAAGAGTACAGGTCTGCACCTGGTGTCCCATCCCGCCACGGCCGCGGCCCTGCACATCGGGCCGCTGTTCCTTCTCTACCTCACACCGGTCTACACCCTCATGATGACCTCGTGGGCTTGGCACGTGATCTTCATGGTGCACTTCGTCCTCGCGGGGACACTGTTCGCCTGGTCCATCGCCGGGCCTGACCCCGCGCCTCGCCGACCGGGAGTAGTGACCCGAGCCGCGGTGCTGGTGCTCAGCGGAGGCCTCCATGCGTGGCTGGCCACCCTCATCTACTCGCGGGCCGAGTCCCTGCCTACTGCCGCACATCACGGCGCCGATGGCGCGGCAGGAGCCGAGGAGCTGCGCAGCGCAGCTCAGCTGATGTACTACGGCGGTGATGGAGCCGAGATTCTGCTGGCCATCGCGCTCTTCGCGGGCTGGTACCGCAGCCGGACTCGAGGGCCGATTCGGCGCCGGGAAGCGGGCCGGCGCCTCAGCCCATCTGGTCGATGACGGTCTCTGCGACCTCTCGCATCGTGAGTCGACGGTCCATGGAGGTCTTCTGGATCCAGCGGAAGGCCTCGGGCTCCGAGAGCCCCATCTTGGTGGTGAGCAAGCTCTTGGCCCGGTCCACCAGCTTGCGGGTCTCAAACTTGTCCGCCAGGGAGGTGACCTCCTGCTCCAGGGCACGGATTTCATCGAAGCGTGCGACGGCGACCTCGATGGCGGGAATCAGATCGTTCTCTCCAAAGGGCTTGACCACGTAGGCCATCGCTCCAGCCTCGCGGGCTGACTCGACGAGGTCCCGCTGGGAGAAAGCGGTCAGCATGACGACGGGAGCGATGCGCTCCTCCGCAATGGTCTTTGCTGCGGTGATGCCGTCCATGACGGGCATCTTCACGTCCATGACGACCAGGTCAGGCTCGGTCTCGCGCGCCAGCTCCACGGCCCGTTCGCCGTTCTCGGCCTCGCCGACCACGTCATAGCCGGCACCGGTGAGAATCTCCACGATGTCCAGCCGGATCAGGGTCTCGTCCTCGGCCACCAGGACGCGGCGGGGAACCTCGCCCTCCACGGAGGGCTCGCCCTGCTGCTGGGTCTGGTTCTCTTCAGTCACGGGGCTCCTTCAGGAATGCTCACAGGTGTGCCCGCGGTGGGACTCGAACCCACCAGGCCGCCTGATTCTCCGGGCTGGGCCACTCCTGACCCCTTGCAACCAGTAAGTCTACCGTTGCGAACCATTGCGCTGAATCGCGCTCATGGTTGACGGCGTCAACACCGCTCTGAGGCCCTCAGAACCTTGTTGACACGGTAGGAGTGAGGGTTGTGCCCGCGGGGAGACTCGAACTCCCACGGCCTCGCGGCCGGCGGATTTTGAATCCGCTGCGTCTACCATTCCGCCACGCGGGCAACCCCACAAGCATAATCACCAGCCCCACAGTGACGCGACTCGAAGGTTCTACTGCAGCTCGACCCCGGCAGAGTCAGAGTCCTGCCACGTGCGGATGTTCCCCTGGACTTCCTCCCAGGTCTGACCCGCGGCGGCCTCCCACTGATCCCATGTAGCCAGCACCTCCTGAAGGCGCAGAGCATGCCCCGCCGGGATAACCCCCGCTGCACGGATGCGTTCTTCGAGACGAAGATAGTCACCCCCTGGCACATCGGACTTATTCACACCGATGATGAGGGTCCACGGGAACTGTGACGACGCAAACACCTGGACTGGAGCACCGGGACGGAGGAAGCCCCGCACAGTCTCAGCAATGTGGCCCCTCGTCCCGACCGGATGTCCACCGCCACTGACGTGAGACCTCAGACGCTCCCTGAGCTGCTCCGATGATGCGCGGCGCTGCTCCTCGGGGAAGCCCAGCAGGTACGCGAGCCACGGCAGCAGACGATCTGGGGCCCCATCGAGGTCCAGGAGCTCTCCTGACCACATGCGGTTGTTGAGGTCCCGGACCTGCCCGGCCAGGTGCCCTACACCGTCGAGGTAGCGAAGCAGCGGCACGGGGTAGGGCCGCTGAACGCGATCCAGCTGCTGGTAGACCTGCGGGAGTCGACCCCACCAGTCCCGAGTGAATGAATGCACAGGCGCGTCGTGCTCGTCAGTCCAGGACAGGGGTTGCTCGAGGGGCTGCTCAGACATTCAGCTCACCCCATCGCGCACAGTCACGGTGAGATCCTGCAACCTCGGAAGGGGAGCAACACCCTCCAAGGGGATGTCTTCTGAGACGCTCACGACGCCAGCGACCTCGGGCACGTTCAGCACCTGACCCACGACGTCGTACTGGCGGACGGTATCCCCCCAGGCCCATTGCGATGGGGAAAGCCAAGCCTCGAGGCGCCGGACCACTGCATCGCGTACGGTGTCGACAGGTACCCCTAGCCGGGCCTGCACCTCCACCTCGATAGAGACGTCCGTGTACGTCGGGGCCACTACGTGCACCACCAGGGAAGCCAGAGCCTGGTCAGAGATCCATTCCGCGATGTCGCGACGCTGTACCTCTGTCAACGGCTGCCCATCGTTGTCGGCCACCACCACCGTTACATGCCCAGGGTCCTCCCCCGGTGCCGTGTTTGGGCTGGTCGGGTCATAGACGTCGACGATCCTCGCGCGGCCCACCTCCGGGCGGGACAGCACCGCCTGCTGGAAGTGCTCCGGCATCACCAGGGTCGAAGTCAACCGGCCGAATGTCGACGCCGCCCGGGAATGCAGACTCGCGTCCGTCTCCACGTCACGGCCACCCACCGTGGTCTCCACCAGCGTCACCCGCTCCACGAACGGCAGGTTGTCGACCAGCTCCAGGCTGGCGCCCCGCGGCAACTGGTTCAGGTGCCGGCCGGATTCCTCCGCCCGGACACGCACCCGCCCCGACGCCCCCTCAGCGATCAGGATCTCCAACCGCCCGGTCGTCAGGAAGTCAGCTGTCTCCCCCGTCGACTCCATAGTGACCCGAAGCCGAGTCCCCGAAGGCACCTCATAGACGGGCCCGTACCCGGCCGTGTCGAACTGCACCACACCAGTCGCCGGAGCGCCCTGATCCCGGTGGATACCCTGCAGTGCGAGGATCTGCTCCACCAGCCGGGTCGGGACCTCCTGCACCGCGAACGCCAGCGGCGCCAGACCCAGGGCGAGGGCCTCGGCCAGCACCACTTCCATGTGCCCAGCGCGGGGCTCGAACTCAGGCACCACGGCGCGCAGATGCTCGAGGATGGTGTCCAGCAGCTGCTCCTCAGATGCCCAGTCCAGAAGGTCAGGGACCACCGGCTGTGGCGCGTCCGGGGATCCCGTGGGGATTTCACTCATACGGCCTCGTCCTCGACTTCCTCTCGCGCCCATCGGACGGAGTACGCAGACTGTGTCTCTGAGATGACCTGCTCCTCAACGTCCTCGACTTGGATCCCCTCCGGTCCGTATGTGCTTAGACCGGTCTCGATATCGCCGGGACTGATGCCGTTCCAGGTGGGGTCGTTGATCCCGAAGTCAGGTTCCATGACTCGCTCACCGACCTTGGTCAGGGTGAGCACTGCTATGGCCTCCTCGACCTCCTGGTCTGAGCCGAAGGGCGCGATGGCCGCGGACCCCTGAGGGGTGAAGCGGAACGGGAAGCTCAGGACGCCTTGGGTCATAGGCGCATGATGCCTGCCCGCCGCGGCCCCCGGTGGGAGGGACCGACCGGCTCACGCTTCTACACTGGGCGGCATGGATGGTGTGGACCGGACCAGTGAGGCGACCAGGCTGTACGCGACCATGCTGCAGGCCCACACCGAAGGGTTCGGCGAGCCCACCGAAGAGCACAAGCGGTACTTGTGGGGACTCGCTCTGCAAGTCGTCGGCCGGGAGCGGCTGCGCCTGAAGTACGGGCTGATGCGGCCGGGTGCCGCGGTCGCACGAGAATTCCATGGGCGTGGGTACGCCGTCGGCCACCGTGACCGCAGTGATGAGCCGTCGTGGGTGGCCGTCCAGTGGGAGTCGCACTGGCTACCAGAGGATGAGGCGGAACGGGACGCTGTCCTAGAGCAGCACGAGACGGAGAAGCAGGCGGAGGAACGGCGCCGCGTGGAACTGCACAAGCGCTGGTACGGCAGCTAAGTCGGACTAGACCGGCTCCAGTAGCCCCGGGTGGTTATTCCGGACGTTCCCTACGTCTCTGCTGACCTCGTAGATCTCCCAGTCGGCGGCCACGGAAAGCGCCTCACCGCGGACACGCTCCACCAGGGTCTCCGCGTCTGTCTTATCCAGGTCGCCCGGCTTGATCCAGTCCTCCACGGTCTCTGGTGATAGTGGCAGTGGCATCCGGTCGTGAAGGCCGGCGAGTTCACCGAGTAAGCCGGCGTGCCCGTGGTCGGGTGAGGGGCCGGTGAGAATCGTGCATGAGAGGATCCAGGGCTCATCGTCGCCGGCGTTCTTGTCCCGCCACCACTCATAGAGTCCAGCGAACAGGTGGGGCTGCCCGTCTTGCCGGCGGACCGCGTAGGGGCGTTTGTTGCCTTCGGGGTCTTTCCACCACTCGTAGTAGGCATCAGCTGGGACGGCGCACCGTTTGGTCCGGACAGCGGACCTGAATGTGGGCTTCTCGATGACGGTTTCTGAGCGGGCGTTGAAGGCCCGGGCGGACTGGGCTTTGTCTTTGGCCCAGATGGGGAGCAGTCCCCAGCGTGCGGTGTGGAGCTCCCGGTGAGGGGTGCCGGTGTCGCCGGGGCGTTCCAGCAACACAGGTACGTCCGTCGTTGGCGCGACGTTGTAGGACACCCGCTCGTTGTAGCCGTCGCCGAGGTCAGCCCGTAGCAGGGTGGCCAGCTCAGCGCCAGACCGGCTTGTGACGTATCGCCCGCACATGCGCCCAGCGTAACCGGACGGCGTAGCGGTCGCACGTGCAGAGCCCCCGTGACTCAGCCAGGGGCGATTCACGGGGGCTCTTGTTTGCCGCCGGTTCTTGGAGGTGGACGCGGGAGGACGTCACCGGCGGCCGCACCAGGGTACAGGATCGGACTTGTTCGCTGGGGCGCAGGTACGCCTAGCCATCAAGGAACACGTTGGCGTCGTGAGCGTCCTTCACCGCACACATGGACAACCGGTGTTGACGCCCCAGCGAAAGTTCTCAGTGGCCGGTGTCGCGTGCCAGCCGGGCCTGCTTCTGCTTGTAGGACGCCTCCAGCTCCACCCCGGTACCCAGACCAATGTGGATCAGCCACGCGTTCACCAAGGGGTTGGCCATGATCCTGGTGACAGCACCGGTGGTGGCGACACTGAAGGCCAGGAACGCCTCAGTGGAGGAGGCGAAGTCCGTGCCAGTGGTGGCCTCGACTGCGATCTCCGCCAGAAGGGTCAGTAGCCCACTGGTCACCAGGCCGATGACGGTGGCGACCACAGTGCGGAGGGTGGCCTTCCAAGGGTGGACCTCTTGAGTTGACGGCCCGGGGTTACGCTTCAGCTCATCACTGCCCTCGACCACATGCTTCTTCGGCTTGTCGTTGCCGAGGTATTCCTGCTCAGTCACGGGGGTCTCCTATCGGTTGTAGGCGCCACGCTGGACGTTGAGGCGTGCGGTGAGGGCCCACCAGGTCATGGCGCCGGGCTGCCCGTCGATGGCACCGGAGTAGCGGCGGGATGCTGGCTCCTGGGAAAGGACAACCTGCACGGCCGCCCAGATGCTGCGGGGGTTGCCGAAGGTGCCGCCGCCGAGGCGCTGCACATCCGCCCGCTGAGTCACCGCACGGTGTGATCGCAGCAGCCACTGGCGGGCGAGCTCTTCGTGGCCCCATTTGCTGGTGCTGGTGGGGGTGAACCCGGCGCGGCGCAGCCACTCGAAGAACGCCGCCGAGTGTGAGGCGGGGACGACGTCGAACCAGGTGTTGACCGGCAGACCCGACTTACCCCGGAAAGGGTTGCGGTTGGCGGTGAAGATCTGATCCAGGGGGCGCCCTGGCCACTGGGTCTCAGCACTACGCCCAGCAGGGCGGGAACCACCCGAGGACGAACCACCGGAAGATCCGCTGGTTCCGCCGGGGATAGTGAGCCGCTGGCCCACGCGAATCAAGTCCACGTTGGTGATCCCGTTGGCGGAAGCCAGAGCACTCACCGTGGTGCCATGGGCGGAGGCGATACCACCGAGGGTGTCCCCAGCCCGCACCGTGTACGTACCACCCGGGCGGGCAGTGCTGGACCCGGTGGAGGCCTGGGGTGTGGTGCCCCCGAAGTCCAGCTGCCCAGCGGTGATGACCCGCCGGATCGGCTGACCCGCGCAGCTGGTCGCGTTGCCGGGCATGTTGCCGTGGTCCACCGGACGTGTCCGGAGGTTCGGGAAGGCGGTGCGCTTCAGGTGCGCGGCCAGGGCACGGAAAGCGGCACGAGCCGCAGCCGACGGGGCCTCATTGTTGCCCACAATGAAGAGCACACCGATCGCGGTGAAGTTGTTATTCAGTGCGTGGGCGGTGGCGTGAGAATGCCCGGAGCATTCATAGATCCGGCCTGCCTGGTCAATCGCGTAGTCATAGCCCAGATCAGCCCACCCATTGACGCGAATGTGCATGGACCGCCAGCCACGCAGGCGTGCACAGGACTGAGCCTGAGACTCCGCCCCGATGATCACATTCCCTACCGCGGGGTAGTGCGGGGTAACGGTGCGGACGTTGGCGGGGGTGCGGCGACGGTTGCTGATCCGGGTGAAGCCCTTGGGCTGATCGGTCCAGGTACGGCGGGGCAGGATGGTGACCATCAGATGACCTCCTCGCCGTCGAAGATGTCGCGCTCGTCGGCGTCTTCCTCTTCAGGGATCGCGACATGCTCGACCTCCACGGGCTCAGCGAGTCCCGGCTCCGGATCGGTGTCGTAGTCGTCCAGGTCCGGGGTCGGCACGTCTTCATCGGTAGGATCCCCACCGAGTTCATGGGTGGGTGCGAGTTCGTCTTCGGGCGGAAGCTTCGGCACTGGTCTGCCCTCCTGGCAGGATCGGTGACTGGAATGTCACCCCCAGTACGCGTCAGATCCCGGCTCACCTGTGGGACGGTCCCTACTTGGGTGCCGGCGGCATCGGCATGTCGCCGAATTCCTTGCCGGTCTCCCGGTGCCATTGCAGGCGGGTCTCGTGCAGGACTTCTTCGTATTCGCGGCGCAGTTGTGCTTCGATGTCACGCTGCCGCCACGCGTTGCGTTCTTCCTCGTCGCGGCGAGTGATCTTGTCGATGATCCACTGCACGAGCTTCGGCAGGATCGTTCCAAGTCCGAGGGCCGTGGCCAGTGGGATGATGGTCTGCAGTGCTTCCGTCATGGCGGGCACCCCTCCTGTCCGCCGTTAAAGTCGACCTTGGCCGAGTACTGTCTCCCGGGCTGGTGCGATGGGGCGCTGCCACACGTAGACCGCGCGCGCGATGATCCCCAGCAGGCCGATAGTGACTTCACCGGCCTGGAGTAGCCGGTTTCCGCTCCCCTCAAAATGCAGAGCGATGATGACAAGCACATAAATGAGAGTGCCGATGCCGGCCAGCAGTGCCGCCCATCGTTCGAGCTTCCATTCCCCGAACAACGCGGTCGGGGCGCCGATGAGCCCACCAATGACCAGCAGTGCGGAGAGGGAGTACATGGACACCCCACCAACCGCGCCTTCAAGGGAGCTTGGCTGATTGATGATCGCGTACCCCCCGGCGGCGAACGCCACCAGGTAACCGATGGTTGAGAGGATGGTGAGCCACTTAGGTGTCGCGACCCTGGACCAGAACCACCGCGGGATCCGTCGATGAGGGCTCATGGGGAAGTCTCCCGTGTCGTATGGGTCATGCCCGAACCATGACAGGAGACCTTGCCGCCCGGTGGGACGGGGAGCCCTTCAGGAAAGCTCTATCCAGGACCGCCATCCCGAAGTGTGCTGCGTCCTGAAGTAGAGGCGGTTCTGGTTCATGTTGAAGAGCAGCTGAGCAGTCATGTCGTCATGGTGCGGGGCTGCTATCACCAGCAGCAGCGATGCGGTGCCGGCGGTGCTGGGCATGTTCGCGTTGGACCCGGTGATGTAGTAGAAGCCTGCGCGGATGAGGGTGTTGAGGTTCGCTGTGGTCGAACCACCCCAGTTGACGAGGTTCTGCAGCTCCACGACCCCGGCAAGGGTGGCAGCCGCGGCGGGCAGGCGGCTTCGGTCGAGCACCCCGGAACCGATTTGGGATGCAGGCAGGGCAGGGATACGGGCTAGTGCAAAGGAACCGGTGGTGATTTCACTGGCCGCATGCGTGTGTGACGACGGCGCTCGGGTGTTGATCTGCTGGGTCACATAGTCGCGGTTGGTGGGGTGTCCTCCGCTGGTGGGGGCAGGGATGGCGAAGTGACCTGAGCTGTTCCGCTGGACCAGGGTGCCTCCGGTGTTGTTCGGGGTAGCGGAGGACAGCATAGAGAAGTGCGTGGTGCTCAACGCGCCGCGGTTGCTGACAGTGGCCAGAGGCAGACGGTTGCTGTTGAACTCTCCGCTAGTGACCCGGGATGCAGGAAGGTCAGGGATACGCGCCAGAGCCAGGGTCCCGGTGATGTCGCCAGCGGGATGAGTATGAGATGACGGTGCCCGGGTGTTGATCTGCTGGTCCACGTACTGCTTGTTGGTGATGTGAGTGGAGTCGACCGGGCTACTGATCCGGGCCCTGCCGTCGTCGTCTCGCTCCACGAGGGTGTTCGGGGTGCCGGCTTGGGTGGACCGGTCCAGCTTGGCCTTGTCTCCGGAGCTCATCCCCCCGTGGCTGGTTGAGGTGGCCAAAGGCAGGGGGTGGACGTGGTCCGCCCGGGCCGCCTGGCGGGAGGTACCTTCGCTGCCACTTCCGCCGAATGCGGGAGCCGCTGGGGTGCCGCCTTGGCCGATACGGTCGACCCTCTCCCATTCCGTCCCGGTGTCGAGGTAGATTTCCCGCCGGTCGGTGGAGTACCAGATCGTGCCCCGTATGCCTGCCGTCGGGCGGTCTGCGTGCGCGCCCTGCCGAGTGATGGCCACAAGGGAATCCAGCAGCTGCATCCGGTCATTGAACTCAGTCCGGGTCGGGTGCATATCCGTGCCCGACGTGTAGGTCGACAGTGCCAACCGGTCGGTGTACTCAAGAGCCATACCCAGAGAATGTGGCGCAACGGACCGTCCCTGTGGGACGGCAAGGCTTAATCAGACCGTTCCCCTGGGGTACGTGATTGTGAAGACGAAGGTCTCCCCTTGGTAGGTCTGCGCGCGCGACCCGGGATAGAGCACGTTGTGTGGGAGCACCACCCGCCGGTCACTCCACACCTCGACTTCAGCAGGACCGACCCCGCGCACTGTCGCTGATGGTGAGGACTGGGTGCGCCCATCGTATGGCCGGTACCGGTCAGGCAGCTGTGTGCTGATCACCCGGTCAGTGCCGATCCTCAGCCTGCCAATGATGGTGGCATCATTTCCGACGATCTTCCCCCGCAAGTACTCGTGGTGCGGGTCCACAATCGACCACCCGTTGGTGAGATGGGAGGCGAGGTCTTCCCACCCGTGTACATCAGGGTAGGGCTGGCCAGGGAGTACCTGTGACACCGTCATGCCTGCCTCCTCGGGTAGCTGATACTGAAGCTGTAGTAAGTCCCTCGGAGCTGCTCAATGGTCGTGCCGGCGGGGAAGCTACTAAGCGGCAGGACGAGTGCACCATTGCCCCAGATGCTGACCTCGCACGCGGCCCTGATCCCGCGAGAGAAGGCCGGCTCCTCTACTGGTCGGGACGGGCGTATCTCCGCGGGCAAGGTGCCGATTGTAACGACGCTACCCACACGGAGCCTCGCGCGCAGATGGACCGTGTTCGGCTCCGTCTTACAGAGCAGGTAGGTCGCAGAGTCAGTGACGTCCCAGTCGGCGCCCGTGACGATGTGTGAGACGTCATCCCAACTAGGTAAGCCTGGGTATCTGGCGGTCATGCAGCCCTCCTGAGGTATTCGTGGCGGATCAGCACCGTCCACTCCCGACCGTTGGCGACGTCTGCAGCAGCGTCGTCGAAGTGCAACCGCCCGTTGGTCTCAAAGAACATGCGCACGTCCCCTCGGGATTGGGTCCAGGCGGTGAGGACTTCCTGCCCCGCCGGGCGCACCTCAGGGGGAAGCACGTTTGCTGGGATCAGATCCATGCTGGTGCCGAGTCGCGTACGCACGTGTAGGTGCCCCAGGTTGTGGCTCAGCAGAGCTCGGCAGTGCCATGCGCTGCCAGCGTCGGCGCCACCCGCGCCTTCCCACGACGAGTCCATGTAGGGACGTAGATCCACAAACGCTCCCACGCCGGGAAACGCTTGCCCGGGAACCATTGGCAGCTCGCTCATGCTGCCCTCCAGGTGGTCATTGTGAAGTTCAATTGCGGCACTTCCGACGGCGTGGGGGTGTTCCTCAGTGGCGCGATGATCCGGCCCTGGGGGTTCGCTACTACCTGCCCAGCTGCCCCGTTGAGGTTCGCGTAGGCCGAAGTCATGGATCCCGCCCGCAGGTGCCTAGGGAGGCCGGAGAGCAGCACGTAGCCGCCGTCCTGAGTGGGTTGCTGATACTCGGGCGTGACCAGTAGCCAGACCGCGTAATGGATCGTGTTCCCGTCAATCTGCGCTGCTACAGCGCCCGTAGCTCTGGGCTGCAGACCAGCAACCAGGTAACCGCTGAGGTCCACCCATGGGTGTTGAGTCTCGTAAGCCTGACCGGTAAGTGCTGTATCGCTCATGTGTACCTCCGGAGGGCTCGGAGCGTGAACTGTAGCTGCCAGCCGTCACGTAGGTTCAGGCCCGCGATGCTGGCGGCACCGTTCCTTCCGAAGACGACGCGGACCTGCTGAAGGTCCAGCCATGCCGTCGTCACCGTATTGGCTTCCGGCACAAGCCGGAGCGGTAGCCCCTGCAAGAATCTCTGATCTGGCAGCTCCGGGTTAGCACGGTCGATGTTGAGCCGGATCAGGTAATCGATCATGTTCCCGTCCTGCACCGCCTGCGCAGACGTCGGCTCGGTCGCTGACACGGCGGCAACCAAGTACGGTCTGAGGTCTTCGGGTGGATTCTTGGCGGGATACAGCGGGCTCATGCGCCCCTCCTCGCCATGAAGTCCAAGGTGAGCTGCGTGGAGCTTTCTAGGTTCGGATTCGAGCCGACCACTAAGAGCCCACCGGCGCCGCCCCAGTCGAATCGGACCAGGTCACTTCCGATGAATCCGCTACGAATAGTCTGCGATCGAGGCCTCGCATCGGGTTCAACAGCGAAGTTCCGGAGCACCGTCCGGGAGTCCTGCAGCTGCGCCCGGGCGATGCGGACACGAAGCGAGACGTAGAGCATCTCCCGACCCACTGCGATGAAACAGTCCCCCTCATTCCAAGGGGAAAGCCCCGGTGCCAAGGCTTCACTGATGTCCCGGACATCATCCAGGTTCGGGTATCGGGCGCTCACACAGACCTCCGCTGGTGCAGGATGCTGAAGGTCACCCGATCACCTGCCACCAGCACGGGATATGCCGTGGTGGATAGCAGGCGACCCGAGGTGGTGATTGATAGCCCTAGGGGCTCGACGAGATTCCGGTGGCCCTGGATGGCCTGCCCGCCGACTGGTGTGACATTCGGAGGTAGACCCTCAGAGAGCACCCGTGTGCCAGATGCCTCTTCCTCCACGATGATGTCCAGGGAGAGGTGCCCGACGTTAGCTGATACCGGTGACCACCACGCGGTGCGGGAGTTCACCGCGACGATCCCCGGGGCGAGAAAGCTGCGCAGGTCGGCTACACCGTCGATGCCGGGGTACCGGGCCGGAAGCAGAGGGAGATCGGTCACGAGACTGCCCTCGCCGTTGTGAGTAGTACCTTCAGGCACCCGCCTTCACGGAGATAGCGACCTCGTGCCGAGTCCAAGTGGATGAATCCACTCGTCTGGAAGACCACAACTGCGCTCGTCGAATCACCATGCAGCGCCGTCGCCTGGTCCAGCGCCAACGGACGCAGTCCCTCCGGCAGTCGCACGAAAGTCGTAGCGTCCAAGGGAGTCTGAGAAGTCGGCGCCACCCAAAGAGAGTAGGTAACCTGATTGGCGCCCACGAAAGCGTGACAGGACCCAGGTGTGCGAGCCCGTACACCATTCAACAGGTAGGGCTCGAGGTCTAGCGGCGCACCCAATCCCGGATATCGGGCAGGGAGAGCAGTCAGGTCTGTCATGCCCCGATGATGAAGACCGCGTCCCGCATGATGTGGGAGGGTCAGGCGGAGACCTCGATGGGGGTAGTCAACTGGACCCGGGTGACCCCTACCCGTCCTGCCTTCCCCGCCATGGTGCCGCCCAGCACTGCCACGCGCAACTGGATCTGCGCATTGGCCGGCGCGTTGAAGTCCTGAGCGAACCGATACCGGTGCCGGTCCCCCGCCGAGGTGATCTGACTGACCGTCACCGTCGCCTGTCCGACCCCATTGACCTGGGGGCGCGCCCAGAACCTCGTGAAGTCCCGGAGCCCGTCAGTGATCACGTCATACTCCACCCGATAGGACCGTGCCACATTCTGAGGCGTGTAGCCAGGGATCACGAAGTCCCGAGTGGTGGCACCGTTTCCGTCGAGACTGGTGACACTGGACATGTTCCACCAGGTGATGGTGTCGAGCATGTTGGCGGTGAAGATGTTCTCAGCTACCTGTAGGGCGGCCTCGTAAGCGTTAAGGCGAGCGAAGACAGTGCCGCCGAGCTCTTCGGTATTCGCGGCGACCTGGGCCTCCAGAGAGTCCACACGACCCGCCAGCGAGGGATCCACCCCGGCCCCGGGGTTGATGACGATGAAGTCATCTTTGCGTCCCTCCACGGCGGCAACCAGGACACGGTCACCCACCGACGGAGCCACACCAACCCATGGAAGGGGTCCATGGTGCGCCTGACCCGTCAACCGGGGAATGACCACATACACACCGGCACGGTGATCGTCCTCATCACGGTCACGGACCACACTCACCTGGGCACGCCACACCGCCGGGATACGGCTCTCCCCCGACTCCGTACGGCGAGACTGCCGGGCCGCCTGCGTCGCTCTGCTGATCGCGCTCACGACTGCTCCTCCACCTCACGTGCCGTCCTCACACCCATGTACCAAAGCCCAGGCAGACAGAAAACCTCCGTATACCGGTCCTCCTCAGGGGACTCCACCAGCGCCAGATGCTCCCCAATGGACTCCACAGCCCCAGCCGGCGTCAGCAGCGCCACACGATCCTCATCACGGACACGCGCGACCATCCACCAACACCGCCGAGACCCTGCATGACCGCCCCGCCGCAGGAACTCCAGCAGCCGGGCATCCGTGTCCGGGACCCTCACGTAAGGGACACGCTCGAGCACCTGAGCAACCTCCACCGTGTGCACGTTCCCAGGCCGCCAGAAGTCCGCATCCAAGTCGAAACCCCGCCCGTACCGGTAAGCCACCAGAGGCAGGACCTCACGGCCGAGCACGCCCGCCCACGCCCGGCTCACAGTCGCGGCCTCCGCGCAGTCAACCGCACAGCCTCAGACCGATGTAGCGGAATGCTGACCTCACTGATGACCCACTGCCCATTGGCGCGCCCCAAGATCCCCGACACGTCCAGCCGGTCGCCCGGCCGCAGGGCATCCGCGTCAGGAGTCAAGCACCCCACCTGAAATTCCTGATCCTCTGGGGTATGCCCACTGAACCGGTACTTTCCGTCGAACCCATCCGTGAAGTCACCAGGCCCGTCGTACCGGAAGCCGACACGCGCCGCGCTACGGGACGCCACCCATGAGGGCTTCCCGAACACGATCCGGTCACCAGTGTCGAAGAGCCAGCAGTTCAGCTCCGACGCCATGGAGGTCATCACATCCCACGTCGATTCACGCCGGTCACCCTCCGGCTTCTCCCGCACGAACTCTTTACTGCCCAGACCATCCTGGACCGCGTGCTTCACACCGACCTCATCACACCGTGCACGTACCCACTGGGACACCGACTGCTTCCCCCAGTTCCTCTCCCCCGTCTGGCCGCGCAACCTCGCTACCCACAAGCTAGGAGCCTTCACGGTCAACATGGGCACACCAGTACGCCCGTCCAGTGTCGGACCGTCATCGCTGAGGCGACCACGCCACCCCGACACGCCCCCATACCGGAGCGTCTGCCCGGGATTCAGCACACCCGACCGGAAGATCTTCAAGTCACCCGAGTCTTTGAAGGTCAGCTCCATCTCCATGACCCGCGTGATCCCCACACTGATGGACGCACGAGTACACGCTTCCTGCAGATCAGCGCTTAGGTTGTTGCCACTGATCTGGATCTTCTGGAGACGACTTTCTTTGTCGAGAGCACTCACAGTCCGGAGAATGCCCCAGAATCATGCGTCACGGTGGGACACCAGCAGTAAGATCATAAAAAGCCCCGCGACGGCTGCCACCGCCCGGGGCCATGACCAACACTTGAAAAGGAAGTGCCGGTATGGAAAAGGCTACCTGCAATATCGAAGACTGCACCAAGGACGTCTACGCCCGAGGGAACTGCAACCCCCACTACCAGTACAACAAAAAGCACCACCCAGAGCTCCTTGCTCCACTGAAAGAACCTGAAACCGAATGCTCTGTCTCTCAGTGCCAGAAGAATCCCAGGGCACGCGGCATGTGCCCCATGCACTACGCCCGCTGGAGGAAGTACGGAGACCCCACCCTTCTAAGGCCGAAGCAGAAGGATGAAACCTGTTCGATCGAAGACTGTGACGGACAGGCCAGCAAGCGAAAAATGTGCACCAAGCACTACCAGCAATGGCGTAAAGAGAACCTCCCCCGTACCCCTAAACCTCCCTGCTCTGTAGAGGACTGTGACGAGCCCGTATATGCAAAAGGCCTCTGCACTCACCACTACAACCGCATGCGCTATACCGGTGCGCCCACCACGGGAACTCGTCGCACAAGGTACAAAACCCCGCAGGACTCTTTTGCCGCCCGCACGCGTCAGGAAGGGGATTGTCTTGTCTGGAGGGGAACCCTCTATGGCAACGGGTATGGGGAGATTAGTGTGGGCAACGGAAAGAAGCGCCTCGTTCATCGATGGGCATGGGAGCAAGAAAACGGCCCCATCCCCGACGGGATGCAGATCGACCACATGTGTCACAACCGAGCTTGTGTCAACGTGCGACATCTGCGCCTCGCTACCCCAAAGCAGAACCTAGAAAACATGCTCCGTGGGAACCTCGATAGCAAAGCTGGCGGTCTCCGAGGCGTCAGTTGGGACGAACTGCGTCAGAAGTGGCACGCAACAGTGGGGCACGACGGTAGATCCATCAACTTGGGCCACTACGACTCGAAGGAAACAGCCGCCTATGTCGCTCTCGGTGCACGACTGGCTCTGTTCAAGTTCAACCTCGCAGACCAATCCATCCTGATCATGTCCAACGACTAATCACTTAGGCGGGATTCGAAACCTTTGCCCGGGGAAGATGCGATCGGGGTTGCCGCGCTTGTCGATCTCGGCCTTGTTTGCGCGGTAGATACGCGGCCATTCCATCGCATTGCCGTAGTAGCGTTGGGCGATCTTGGAGAGCCAGTCCCCTTGGACGACGGTGTGCCACCGGTACGTGCTCTGTTTAGCGTTCGCGCCCCGAGGCTTCGGTGGTGGCGGGGACTTTACGATCTTCGCCGTGGTCTCTTGGTACTCGACGCATCGCCAGTGCAGGGTCGCTCGGGAGATCCTTGAGTTGTCGGGGTTCATCCGGTGCACGTCGATCCGGAGGTCCTCGATCAGCCACCACCCCCACCACTGTCGGGGCATGTTGGAGAAGCGGACGGGGATGGCGTGCACGGCCTTGTCTCTGAACCAGTTCACGTCGCCCTGCACACTGGCGTAGGGGCTGGGGTGGGCCATGGTCTGCTCGAATTGCAGCCGCAGGAGGTCATCGCTGCTGCGCCGGGTGACGGGTTTCATGCCTGGCCGGTCGAGCTCGCTGATGTGGGCGTTCCCGTCGAAGGTCCATGTGTTGGGGACGATCCGCATGGGCCGGGTGGCGCCGCCTTTGGCTGTGACGGTGACGCTGCGGTGGGACTGTCGGCCAGCGAGGATGCGTGCGGTGGGCATCAGGAGGAGCCTCCATAGTCTCGGGTCTCGGAGTCGCGCAGGATCTCCTCGAGGGCTTCGCGGAGCTGCTCGAGGTTGACGTGTCCCTGCTCGTTGGCTTGGACGGTGACGCTGATGGGCGCTTCGACTCGGGTCTCGTACCGGACCAGGGTGGTGGTGCCTCCTCCGTTGCCGGTATGGGCAGGGGCGGATGGTGCCGGAGCTGACGTGGCGGGTCGGCCGCCGTTGGCGTATGCCTCGATGGCGTGCAGACCGCGGTCCAGGTATCCCGGGTCGGCGGCGAGGTGCTGAACCATCGGCGAGTCCTGGTTGATGAGGCCCAGCACCCGGTCGTACTTATCGGAGGCTCCCCTGTTGATGACCCATTCCCGGTCGTCGACCCACGCCAGGGGTGTCCCATCCCCGGTGACACCGAGGATCTTGTCCTGGCCCAGGCCGGTGGCGGGCAGTCGGCCACCGGTCGCCAGGGAGGGTAGTCGGCCGCCGGTCGCGAGGTTCGACCGGAGGTTGTCGACGATGCTGCTCACACGAGAGGTGACGTTCTGCGTGACATTGGCGACGATGCTGACTGTCCTGGTGCGGGCGAGGTTGTTCAGCTCAGTCTCGGCGGCGCCGGTCAACGCTTCCGCGATCACGGACGTGGACCAGGATGTGCCGGTGAAGGCGTTCATGGTCCCGCGGGCCTGCATGTCTTCGGCGAGGATCTGGGCCATGGCACGGTAGTCACCGTTGGTGAAGGCGGTGATGACAGCGTCGGCGTCAGCGCTGTCGCCCATGATGTCTACGACCGCTTGCATGTTCCCTGACATCAGGGCTGCGATGATTTCTTGGGCGTGCTGGTCATCGCCCATGATCTGCACCGCGGTCTCGAAGTCACGCAGCTGCAGTGCCTCGAGTGTCGCCTCAGCCTCTTCGACGTCGGCGCCGACACCCATGAGGATCTGCCCGTCCTGCTCCATCAGACCCCGCAGGGTCTCCTCCATGATGGACACTTCCTGTTCGAGGGCCTGCTGGTCGACGTGCGCCTGAATCTGGGCCAGGAACTCCTCATTCTCAAGGGCGCTGAGCACTGCCTGCGCGTCGGCGTCGTCGGCGATCATGTCGATCCACGCCTCATGGTTGCCGTCGGTGAAGTGGACCATGGCCTGCGCGGCCTCGAAGTCGTCGGCATAGAAGTCGATGGCGGTCTCCCACTCACCGTGGGCGAACTCCCGCATCATCCGCTCAGCGTCCTGGATGCGCTGCTCTGACTCCTTCATCTTCTGCTCGTCGACAGCGATCTCGAAGTTGAATTCTGTGCCCTCATGCTCGCCCAGGGACTCGAGCATCCCCTGAGCGGCTTCGAGCGCCCAAGTATCGGTCTGAAAATCGATGGACGGGTCGATTCCCGTCATTCCGTGGATCAGCTCGTCCACTTGGTCGGCTGCAATGCCGTTTGCTTCTGTCCAATTTGTGATTGCCGTGTAGGCATCATTGAGGTTCGCGGCGACGGTCTCCGCCGACTCCCCAGCCATTGCGTTAGCCTGCGCCAGTGCGAATCCCTTTTCACCGACTTCGGTCAGTTCTTGGAAGTTGCGGAAGCCTGCCTCAGTGGTGACGTCCAAGGTCGGCACGAAGTCCTCGGAGGTGGAAAGTTCTGCCAGTTCCCGGAGCTGGGCGTGGTAGTTGCCCAGGGCTTCGGTGGCATCACGTTCGACGAGACCAAGAATGCGCAGTCCCTCGATGAAGTTGTCCAGGGCCGCTGCGGATTCGCTCACGGATTCGGCGAGGTCACTGGCGGCTTGCTGCGTGGCGGAGAGGTCCGGTTGCGCGTTCTCAAGCTCCTCGAGCTCCCCGGCGAGATCGGAGGCTGCGTACTCGCCGGACCGGTAGGCGTCGACGACGTCGCGCCACGCGGCCCCTGCTCCCAGAGCTTCCAAGGCGGCCTCGCTGGTGGCGATCTTCAGCAGCTCTTGGTCGGAGACCGTCTGCCCGGCGGCTGTGGCTGCGTCTCGGATGGCGTCCACCATCTGCGGGTAGTTCGAGGCGATCTCATCGGCGGACCAGCCGAGGTCCTTGGCTTCGTCGGTGATCAGCTTGAATCCGGCTGCGGCCTCAGCGAAGTTCCCCTCATGGAACGCACCGAGGATGGCTTCGTCGAGGTTCGCGACGGCCTGGTCGGCAGCGTGAGACGCCGTGGTGATACCGACAAGGTCGCCGGTCCAGCGCTGCAGGTTCCGGAAACCACCGGAGTCGGCCAGTCGCATGGCCTCGGAGAGGTCGTTGACGGATCGGCCCATGGAACCGATGGCTCCGTCGAAGTTGATGATCATCCCGGCGTCGAAGTCGTTACCGGATGCCATGCGCCCCAGTTCGCGGGAGAGCTGGGAGACGCTCGCGGTGACGTCGTCGACGTCGTGGGAGAGGGATCGGGCGATAGCGAGACCACCGAGGAGCACCGCTGCGCCGGCGGCTACCGGCCCGATCCGGCGGAGCATACCCATGAGCCCTTGGCCGCCAGTGGCCAACCGTCGCATAGAGTCCCAGGCGCCGGAGAAGCTGAAGCCGAGGGTGCGCATCGCTTCGCGTGTGTCCGCGATGCGGGGCAGGAGGAGGAGGAAGGAACCGGCAGCCAAGGCGCTAACACCGGCGATCCCGGAGATACCGACCACGGCGGCCTGCACAGGGCTTGGGAGCAGCTGGAATCCTGATGCGAGGTTACCGACGGCGCTGATCATTCCGCCGATGACAGGTGCCACGTATGCGCCGGCGTCGATGGCGGCGTCCTGGACCTGCGCCCATGCTGCGGTGATCTGCGCCTGGGTGGTGTTGTAGACGTGCCCGGCCTCGTTGGTGAGGGCCACGTTCTGCGCCCATGCGTCGTTGCCCCGGTTGATGGCGTTGCCGAGTTGGTCACCGGCGAGAGCCATGTTGGCCAGGGACCGGACGGTGCGCACCTCACCGAGCCCGACCTCGCTAAGCACGGACTGCAGGTCTCGTCCTTCACTGGCTGCGGTGCCCAGACCGAGAACGAATGCTTCAAGTCCAGCTGCGGCGTCTTCCTGCCAGAGCGCCGAGAGTTCCTCAGAGCTCATGCCAGCGATGTCGGCCAGTCGCTCGAGGTTCTCGTTGCCTGTTGCGACGGAGGAGTTGATCTCGTACATGGCCTTGGAGACCGCGGTGCCGCCAGCGGCGGACTCGATGCCGACCGATGCCATAGCGGCAGAGATGCCTAGCACGTCGCCTTCTGTCATGCCCATCTGCCGGGAGGCGCCGGCGAGGTTCTGGGCCATGTCCATGATTTCGGACTCAGTGGTCGCACTATTGTTGCCGAGGTCGACGATGGCGGAGCCGAGCCGGTCCATGTTCGAGGTCTCGGTGCCCATGACGTTGGCGAACCGCTGCATGTTGGTAGCGGCTTGCTCTGCAGTCATGTTGGTGGCGACACCCATGTCGATCATGACTCGGGTGAAGTCCTCGACGTCGGTGACGGCCACGCCTAGCTGTGCGGCGCTGGCGGCGACCTGGGTGACCTCGGAGTGTGTGGTGGGGAGCTCGCGGGCGATCCCGCGCAGGCTGTCCTCAAGTTCGTTGAGCTGCTCGGGGGTGCCGGCGGTTCGACGCATCACGTCGGCCCAGTCGGACTCCCACTGGATCGCCGCGGCACCCGCCAGTCCGAGGGCGCCGGTGATCGCTCCACCGACACCAATGAGGGTGGTGCCGAGCTGCCTGAACTCTGCCTCGTTGGCTCGCGCCGAGTTCATGAGGTCATCGAGGCTGCGCCGGGACTGCTCACTGGCAGGGGGTATCGATTGGAGACCCTCAGCGACGATGGACACGGAGTCCCCTGCGCCGTTGAGCTGGCCCTGCAGTCCGTCGACGGTGACACCCAGTTCTGCCGCGGATTGGCCGGCGAGGCTGAAGTTCCCGGCGCTGGTGCCTACCGCGGTGCCCGCAACCAGGGCAGCATCGGAGATACCGGTCATGCCTTTGCCGACCCCGGTGGCCGCCTTGCTAGCCTTGTCTGCTTCCCCGGTCAGCTGGGTGGTTGCCTTACTAACCCCGGTGACGGCCTTAGTGACCCCAGTGGCCTGGGATTCCATCTCACGGGTGGTCTTCCGGGAGGCGTCCTGCGACCGGCGATTGGCGCGCTTCGAAGTCTTCTCGAACTCAGCCAGGCTGGCGTTGATCTGGTTAAGGTCGCGGGTGGCCTGGTCTGCCACTTCCACAGTCAGGCGGACTGCTTCTGCCATTCCGGGCCACCCCCGATCCTTCAGTTAGTGAGGCCGCCGTTTCCGGGCTTCGGCCTCTTGTTGGCGTTTCTGTTCTGCGTCCGCCTTGGCTTTCTTCTGGCGGTCATTGATCTCGTTGACGGCTGCTAGCCAGATGGCCTGCCTCCACGGGGACCTCTCCTCGAGCACCTGCACCGGGTCCACGCCCACCAGTTGGTGGATGGTGACCGCGAGCTTGAATCGGGGGTGCTCTTGGATGGCCTCCGCGAGGCGGGCTAAGGGTCCAGCGGCTCGGCAGAGATCCCGAACCCGGCGGCTTCAAGCACTGCGGTAGCCAGGCCGGCGATGTAGCCGGGGCCGATGAACTTCTCGACGGCCTCGTATGTGGTGGTGATGTCCTTGCCCCAGTCGGCTTTCTGCACGACTCGTTCCAGGAATTCGGGGTGGGTGAAGGTCAGCGGGTGCCCGTCGCTGGCTTTGATGGGCTGGTAGTCCTCGTCGGTGGCTTCATCGGCGGGCTTGCCAGAGAGGTTGAACCGCAGGCCGGTGTTCTGGTTCTGGAGAACCGCACGGTGGAGCCGGAAGAGGTCAATCTCGCCCTTCTGGTTACCGCGGCGTCCGGCACGGTTCGGCGCCGGCTTCCGGGAGGCCTCACGCATCTGCTCCAGCTCATCGGGGTCGATGTAGATGCTGAAGTCCGCGTGCCAGTTGGGACGGAAGTCCAGGGGCCAGGTCTTGGATTCCTCAAGCTTGCCGGCGATGTCCTCGACCATCAGGTCGAACGGGGACGGCTGCGTCTCCTGGGTGACGGGGACGTCTCCGAGGCTGCTGTTGACCTCGTCGGGGACGCCGTAGGTGTTCTGCTCGTCGCTCACGTGAACCTCTCTCAGGGGTATCCGCTACACACCCCGGTTGGGGTGCTGGGCTGAGAATGGTCCGGTTCCGGATACAACTGTGGGACGGCACCACACCAACGGCGAGAGGGGTGGTGCCGCCCCACAGTTTTGGGCGGGAGAGGGAAGGGGTTGGTCTAGCGTGCGGGCCCGGTGTTGGCGAAGGTCAGGGCGATCTGGCCCGGAGAATTCGAGCCAGCCTGGGACTCCATCTCCTGCACGCCGGTCAGCAGGCAGTTCGGGTAGGTGACGGGTCGGCCGACCTTCGCGCCGGTCTCATCGAGCTCCTGCACGGTGATGGTGCGGCGCACGATGTTGGACTTGTCCCGGAACTGTCGCAGCCACGCTTCGTCCTCGTGTCGCTTGTCCCGGGTGAGGGTCAGGTCGGTGAAGGTCGCCACACCTGCGAGCAGGTCGTAGTTCGGAGAACCACCGTTCCAGGAGATCTCCGAGCCGCGCTCGAGGTTTCCGCCGGACTTCTGGTTCCACTGGTGAGGGATCCCGCTAATACGGACATCCACACTGTGCTGATTCAGCTTTCCCACTGGTCTTGATCCTTTCTAAGTGAGTGATTCTTGTCAGAGGGATGCCGCCAGCGGCACCTTCGTGATCTCGACGTTGATGAGCTTCGCGACCGGGGAGAGCTTCACTGCCACATCGGCGTAGAGCTCATTGCGGGACAGGGTCGTGGTCGTGTTGTTGGTGGCGTCGACGTTGACCCGGTATCCGGGGTGGAGGAGCTCCCCGGCGCTGTCCTGCTCGGCGTAGAGACCACCGGCGTCAGCGATAGGGGCGAGCACACCCTCGATCTCGGATTCGATCTGCCCCAGGAGGATCCCGTTGCCGTCGATGGTGCGCCAGATGTACTGCTGCAGCACTGACTGGAAGAGCCGCTTGAGGTTGTTGATGATGTCGCGGGACTTCAGCAGGCCCCAGTTCTCGCGGTCTGCCGAGAGGCTGGACCAGTTGTTAAGGAAGACGGGTCCGCCGGCGGACTCGATGCCGTTGACGAAGGCGTCATCCAGGCGGTCCAGGACATCACTGGTGATGGGGGTTGCGGTGCCGGTGACGTAGCGGGCCCGTGCGGGCAGTCCGGCGGGAGTCGTCCAGAACTCTCCACCCTGGAAGGCGCGGGCGCGCACAGCGGCCACGTAACCCTCTGGGGAGATGAGCCGGGTGGAGTTGCCGTCGGGGATCCGCACCCAGGGGTAGAAGAGTCCCGCGTACTCGCCGGGCAGGGTGGCCTGCAGCTCTGCGGAGAGGGTCTCAATCTCTCCGACGGTTGCGTCACGCTCGCCAGCCAGCAGGGCGATCTTCCGGTGCTCCTGCGCGTAGGTGGCCAGTTCCCCGCCGATGACATCAGCCGGGTAACCCGGGACTGCGACGGCGCCGCCTTCACCGGACGTACCAGCATCGTCCAGAGCCTCCATGATGGAGGCCACCGTGATGTTCTCCCGGTCATCGGCGCCGCCGGCCAGGTCGAAGGTCCCGGTGGCGAGGTTGAAATTCTCGGGCTCCTCGGTCAGGGACTGGATCGTCCAAGCACCGGTGTAACCAGCGCGCTCGACCAGCTGGGCCACGGAGGTGATACGGGACCAGGAGGCCACGACTTCGCCGGTGGTGTCGAGGATCCGGACGGTGTAGGCGCCGTCGGTGCCTTCCACCTGCACCTGGTATCCGTTGGCGAATCCGCCGGCGAAGGCAGCCTCGACACGCACCAGGGGGGTGAGGTCTTCACTGGCGGTGGTGAGCTCCACTGCGGCGGGGGTAGCGGCGGGGCCGACCACGCGGGACACCAGGAGGTCGGCGCCGCCTTCCTGGAAGAAGACGCGGGCGGTGTCGAACATGTCCGCGGAGTAGGCCGTGCGGGCGCCGTAGACGTCCTGGTAGTTGGCGAAGGATCGGATGTGCTCCGCGCGGCCGGTGGGGCCTGCCTGGGTGGCGCCTGCGATGTGCAAGATGCCTGCCGGTGCGGAGATGTTGGTGGGTCCGGACTGGGTGCTGCTGGTGAGGTTGACACCGATGTTTCGTGCCATGGTCAGCTGGTCTCCTCTGCGGTGGTTTCGCTGGTGGTGGTCTGGGTGTCACCGGTGTCGGTGCTCCCGTGATCCCCGGATTCCTCCGGGGTGGTCTCGGTGGGGGCGGGGATCTGTGTCTTGGTCTCCGCAGGGGCGACGTGGGTCTGCTTGCCGGAGCTGCGCCGCTTCCGAGGGGTCGGCTCTGGCATGGGCTCCTCCTGTGCTGGGGCGGTGGCGCCAGGGATCAGGCGGCCGCGAGCCAGGAGACGGTTCACCCGGTCATCTGCGGTGACAGTCCGGGTGGTGTGCGGCGCGAGACTGTGTCCCTCGCTGGTGAAGACGACCGGCTCCCCGTTGGGGTTGTGCACGCTGATCTGTGTCATGCGGCCACCATGTGACCGGCAGAGCGGCGCGTGTGGGACGCCAGCTTGCTTAAGGGATCAGGCCCGTCTCTGGGGTGTGTGCGGTCTCAACGAGGCCCACGGGGATACGAATGTGAGGGGTCAGTTCTGTGGCGATCACGTCGAAGTCCGTGAAGGCTTCCAGCAAGTGCTTCTCGGTCTTGGTGCTGTAGGACTGACCGCCGACGATCTCCACGTAGTTGGTGAAGTCGATGATCGCTTTCTCCGTCGCCATGGCAGGAGTCTCGTGGTTGGCGTACAGCAGCTTGGTCTGGACCAGAATGGTCCGAATCACCAGCAGGAGCCGGTACCGCTGCCGGGCAGCTTTGTACTCGTCCCCGTCGGTCACATGGGTTGCGATACGGAAGGGGTAGGTCCACCGGGTTTCGTCGTAGACGCCGTCGGACTCACGTATCTGAGTGGTTCCACCGCGGGTCGGGGTGTCCCTAGGCACCACCATCCAGGTCGGGAATCGACCCTTGGAGACGATGTCTGCCCAGGCGCTATGAATGTCCTCGCCTTTGGGGGTGATGATCGCCCCGGCCGGAACCTCCGGGGTGTGCTTCTCGACCAAGCGCGCGACCGGCTCCCCCTGCGTGTTCAGGAGCCGGACCAGGGCGCGGACGATGGTCTCGTGGCCGATCATGTGCTGACCCCTTGGAAGGCGTGCTGATGGAGGATGTCCGCGAATCGGCGTTCGAGCTCACCGGGCATGTCGTCGACGATCTTGCGGACAGGGTTATTGCCCATCCCGTTCTGGTGGTACTGGGCGTACTCGACCTGGGTGCCAGCGATCAGTCGGTGGTTGCTGATGTCCTCGACACCGAAGGGTCGGGTGCTCATGGAGTCGCGTAGCTCACCAGTACGGGTCAGGATCGGGGCACCCGGGTAGTGGGCGTTCTTCCAGGCCGCGTACTTCAGTGACAGTGGCGCCCAGTTTCCAGCCGCGAACCGCTCTGCTTGTTCCCCTGCGTAGGCGTCGGCCATCTTGTCCAGGGCCGGTCGCATGTCGCTGACATTGTCGCCGAAGCGGTCCAGCATCATCCGGAAGGGCTTGAGCCCGGACCCGTCGAATCTGAGGGTGTACGGCATCTGTCACCACCCACGTCGCAGGTAGTCGGGCACCTCTGCGCCGGGCGCGACCCCGTCGAAGTCCTCGGGTGTGTTCTCCCGGACCCATTCGTCTCGGAAGATCGGGGGCGGGAATCCCCCGGCGGGGCCTAGCCGCGGCGTGGGGTCCTCAGTGGTGGGCGGGTTCGCGATCAGGTCATCGAGTGCTTCCTTGAGGTCCTCGAGCATTACCCTGTACCGCTGCCAGAGCACGTTGCCGTAGGAGGCGTTGTCTTGGACTCCGGCGCGCTGGGGGTAGGCGGCGTCCACCAGGATCGCGGCCGCATGGGTCTTGACGACCGTGGGCAGCGCGGACTCAAACTCAGTGAGCACGTCGACGCCCAGACGGTGCCGGCGCATCAGGGCGATGCTGACGGCGTTCCCGGCGTCGAGAATCCACTTCTCTACGACAGACGTTTTGATGCGCTTATTGATCTGAGCCTGGGCGCCACCGAAGACATCATCTTCTACGGGGATCGTTTCCCCGGTGGCGTCTGGGTGCACATCGGCCTGGGAAGCCAGCGCCACCACGTCGGTGACAGTGACTCCCCAGGCCGGCGCTGTGGGGGTTTCGGGCATTCGCCTTAGACCTTCTGGAGGAATCCGTGCTTGACGCCGCGGTCGATCTTCTCCGCGGTAGCGATGACGGTGTCGCCCTTGTGGGCCTGCTTGCGCACACCGTCCTTGGTAGTGAGCTGGTAGACGCCCTTGACGACGATGGCGTGCACTGTTCCGTCGTCGACCTGGACCTCATGGCCATTCGCTGCGGGTGCCGGTGCCTCAGTCTGGGCGTCACCCGCGCCGGCGACCACACCCTGGGGTGCAGTAGCCGGCGCGCCGGTGAACTTCGAGAAGTCCGGGACGGCCGGGGCGGCTGGGGCCTCGACGTTCTCGGTCTCCTGACCGTCGTTCTCGGTGGTGTCCTCCGAGGGGGCAGAGGTGTCAGCCGTCTGCTTGGCTCGGGCTTCCACCAGCTCGCGGATCTCATCACGGGTGAGGTCCTTGAGCTCGGCTTCCTCCACGCCCTTGGAGATGGCGTACTCCGTCCATTCCTTGGTGGATGCGTTGCCGCGGGGGGCGTCGCTGAGAATGTCAGTCACTGACGATCACGCTCCTGCGAATCCGGTGACCTTGACGATGGCCCCGGGGTCGGTGATGTAGGGGACCACGCTGCGCCATGCCTGGTAGACCTTGACGCGGCGCTTCTTGTCGTCCCACTCGTCGGTCTGGATGCCGTTGTCCTCGTCGCCGAGAGCACCGGCCTTGTCGCGGTCGATCAGCCACAGCTGGCCGGCGCGGACACGGTTGGAAGGCACCCAGTTCAGGCCCAGGTAGCCCTCGAAGTAGGGGTCCACGATGGGGCTGGTGACCTCGGTGGCCTTGGTCAGCTCCTCGCGGATCTCCTTACGGGCCCAGAGGTACCGGCGCAGGTCTGCGGGGTTGATGACCACGGTGTTGATGTTGTAGGCCAGGGCCGGGTTGTCGGTGGGGTTGTCCTCGGCCTGACCGCGGGCGAGGATCAGGTCGCTGATCGGGTCGGAGGTAGCGGAGGCCCACTCGGTGTCGAGTCCGTACTCGTGGATGTCCTGGTCCGCCTCGAGCTTGGCCATCGTGATTCCGTCGATCTTGCGAATGACGGCATCTGCCAGGTGGCGCACGTAGCGCTGGATGGCCCGGTTCTCGCTGCGCTTGATGGTGCGCAACGGAATCTCGATCTCAGCACCGTACTCCTTGGCGACGTCGTAGAGGGGCTCCACGTCGCCGACGTCGATCTGCGTGAACTCAGTGCCCGGGGCACGCTCTTCAGCGCCACGGGTGCGCTGGTTCGCTGCGGACTCGGGGGTCACACGGTCGTACACGACGCCGCCGTTGTTGGCATCCCCGGGGGCGAAGATGAAGTCAGCGAGGTTGTTCTGGAAGGTCAGATCCTCCAGGACCCGGCGGACCCGTGTGGGGTTGGTGATGAATTCCTTGCCGTACTCGGCAGGAACCTTGTTCGGGGGGTAGATCATGATCGGTTTCCTTCCGAGGGTCAGGAGAGGTTGAGCTTGACGACGGCGGCGCTGTTGGCTGCGGCGGGGCGAACGTACACGCCGACGTGGGCGTTGGCGCCGGCGGCGGAATCGGTGGTGACACGGCCCTCGGCGTCTGCATATGCTGCCTGACCCTTGCGCGCCTCAGTGGCGGTGAGGATGGGCTGCACACCAGAGACCGCCACGTGGGTGGTCTGACCAGCCGGCACGGCAAATCCCACGACACCGGCAGGGATCTCCCCGGCTTCATCGCGAGTGGCCTGGACATGCACGATCTGGTCGGATCCGGCCGGCGGGGTGGCGAAGTATGCGATCCGCTCAGCGGTCACGTCGGTGGTGGCCAGACCTGTGATGTCCTGACCTGGACGGAAGTAGGCGACAGTCTTTGCGGGCATGGTTCACTTGCCTCCCTTGAAGAAATGGGTGTCCATCTCGGCGGTCTTCTGGTCGATGACCTCGTCGGCGTCGTGCGCGTAGGCGGCGAGGTCAGAGCCGAGCTCCTCGGTGGAGAAGCTGTGGCCCTTGGGCAGGCTGGAGAGCAGCGACGCGGTCAGCTGCTCGTTGTCGTCCAGGCCCTTGCGCCACTTCTCTGCCTCGCTGGGGACGATGCGGCCGGTCTTCAGTGCGGAGCGAATGATGCCGTCACGGCGCTCTTTGTCCTTCTCCGCGCGGATGTCGGAGAGCTGGGTGAGCGCTCCGGAGAGCTGGGTCTGCATCTCGTTGAACCGGGCCTCGCTCAGCAGTACGGTGCCTTCGGGAGCCTTGAACTGTGCGGCTGCGGCGAGCTCTGCGCCCTGGCCGTTGTCGTTGTCCTCAGGCGCCTCGGGAGTCTCCGGGGTCTCGTTGTCGTTGTCCTCAGGTGCCTCGGGCGCCTCAGGGGTGTCGTCGTGGTTCTCGATGGCTTCGAGGACTTCCTCAGTAGTGGCGTCCTCGGAGAGCCCGAACTCAGCTCGCAGCACCCGCAGGTGCTTGTCGGTGAACATCTGCTGTTCTCCTTCATCCGGTGTGGAGGACGCAGGCTCGGTCTGCTGTGATGCGCCCATGGCGGCACCATCCGGCTTCTGGGAAGGCTCGTGTGGGACGCCAGCACCCTGGGAGAAGGAGGGGGTCGGTACCGGCTCGTAGGTGCGCTTGACCTGGACCTGGACCGGTTGCCCGTTGAGGACCACGGCTCCCGTGTCCTGGACGGTGTAGGTGTCCTGCCAGGAGCTGAAGGAGAAGTCCACGTCCCCGGTGGCGTCGCTGGTCTGGGTCTCGATCTCGTACCAGACGTGCTCGTCGTCGAAGTCCTCTACCCACGCGAATCCGTTGGTGACGGCGCCCTTGACCGCGTCGCGTAGCGCCTTGCGCAGGGACTCGGAGGTGTGACCCCCCGGGTAGGCGAACCGGGCGGTCAGGCGCGTGGACTTACCGGTGTGGTGAATGCTGAGCTGGGACTTGCGCTGCTTGAAGGCGGCGTGAACATCCGCCAGGCCCTTCACGGCCGGCGGGGTGGCGCCCAGCAGGGACACCGCCGTCATAACGACCGGGTAGGACTCGACGACTTCGTCCTTCTCGTTACGAAGCTCTACCTGCCAATCGATCTCCACGGATCGCTGCGGATAGGCGGAGGGCAGCTTCTGCGCCAGTTCGGCGGGCACATTGATGTAGTCACCCACGAGGGTGGAGCCGGTCTCAGTGTCGACGATCCGGAGGTTGTCGACCTGACCGTAGGCGGGCTCACCGTCCCAGTCGGGGTTCTCGAAGCGGGGGTCGGTGTGGCCGATCTTGATGACTGCCAGTGGAAGCGTGCGGGCCTCGAAGGCGGTAACGATGTTCTGCAGGTCGTCCCGGGTGATGGTGACTTCACCTGTGCTGGCCTGCCAGGTGCCGGTCTTCAGGAGTTCGACGTTGGCAATAGTGACGTGGTCCATGTCCCGGAGCATGGGAAGGCCCCCGCTTCCCGTGTGGGAGGCGAGGGCCTGGGTTGTTACGCGGAAGCCGAGGGGTCGCGGAAGATGAAGACGAGCAGACACCGGCACCGGCCGCCGCCCTGACACATGATGTTCTGGCCCTGCGGGAAGTAACTGCGAGCTTCCTCAAGCGTGGCGAAGTAGACCCCGTCGAAGCCACCGCAGGACTCGCAGGCGTACCCGTCCATGATCGCGGAGGCCCAGATCTCATCTGGTTCGAGTTCATCGTTGGCCTCGACAGTTTCGATCCGGCCAATCCCGCCGACTCCGTTAATCTGCTGGCGTGCTTCATCCTTGGTGCCGTCGACCACGATGGTGTCCATGATTCGGTTCACGTCTCGGCGACTAACGGACCCCCGCGTGATGGTCTCCGGCCGCGTGAACGTCTCCTCGACTTTGCCGCCGATCCTGCGCCAGGGGTGTGTGGTGACTGCGCGGGCCCCTGGTTGGAAGGTCTCGCTGCCGACCTGGGAGGGGGTGGTGTTGCTGGTGGGGATGCCTTGGCGTTCGGCTTCCTGGATGACGCGGCGGCCGCCGAGCACGTACTGTGCGGCCAGGACCCCGGCGATGACGGGTAGGAGTCGTTGCTCGGCTTCCTGCACCTCTTCGGGCTGGTGTGTGGTCAGGTGGTGGACTCGCTGGATTGCCTCGTCCGCTGGGAGTTCGGCGTCGGGGTCATCGTCGTCGCCGAAGAGCTCGCGGGTGTAGGTGTCTTTGATCAGGTCGTGGAGGGCCTGCAGTTCGGGTTCTAGCTGGGCGATGGCGGCGTCTCGGTCACTTTCGAGGTCAGCGAACCGGGCTTGGGCGCGCAGCTCGTGCTCGTGGAGTGGTCGGGTGGCGTTGGAGGGTGCGAGGCCGGCTGCGTGTTGGTCCTGCAGGAAGATGAGTTGCTGGTCCTCGTCGGCGGCGAGGAGTGCGGCGAGGGTCAGCTGGTCGCGGACGGTGAAGGGCGGTGTCATGCATCTGCCTGCCGGGATGCGTACCAGCGGCGCCGGGCCGCGGTGTTCTGCTTCAACTGCTCGGTGAGATCCTGCAGACCGGGCAGCTCGTCTTGGACCACGGCAGTGTCGGAGTACGAGGGAGCGGGCACGGGCTGGTTTGCCTGTGGTGTCCGGGTGGTCTCAGTGTCACGTTCGGGGAGCCCGTACTGGCTGCGCTGATGGTCCTCAAGCTTGTCGTCTGGGCGGATGATCCCTGCGTCGACGAGGGTTTTGAGATGGTCTACGGCGATCCCGCGTGCGGCCTTCAGGTCTCCGGCCACCAGTTCCGGGTATGGTTCCTCGTCTCCGAAGTTCAGGCGCACGAGATCCCGCACGATGTGCTCGGTGGCGGTCTCGGCGATCCCGTCAGCGAATGCTTGCACACTGTCCATGAAGACTTCGAGGATCGGCTCGGCTAGGGCGCGGGAGCCGTTCTCGTTGCTGGTGATGTCTAGGAACATTGCCAGGGCGCTGCGTGCGATCTCCTGGTCGTGGTACCGGATCCGGGGCACGAGGTCGACGGTGTTCCCTTGCACGCCGATGATCGTGAGTTTCATGCTCTGGGGCAGAGCGACGCCTGCTGTGGCACCGGCGCGGAGGTTCTCCGCGATGTCCTCGGCTAGCTGCTTCTCTTCGGGCTTGTCGTAGTTCACGACGGGGATCCCCATGCTGCCCCGCTCGGCGGCCTGGGCGTCTAGACGCAGCAGCACGTCCTTGATGAGCCAGTGCTTGTAGGAAGACCGGAGCATGGACCGCCCTGTCCAGTCGGCCCCCTCCTTCCGGTGGGTGTACATCACCAGTCGGTCTACGGTGATGCGCTTCTCTTCCAGCAGCGAAGCGCCCGGTGACCACACGGGTGTCTGGTAGATGGCTTCTAGGCCACCGTCCTGACCGACCTCGATGTTCGTGATGGTCCGGGGCGGTCGGGGGGCGAGCTTCCGCAGGTGCACCCGCCCGGTCGCTTCGTCGACGACGTAGACCTGTTCGAAGGGCATGAAGCCTGCCCACAACAGGGTGGCGGCGCACTGGGACACGTGCTCGCGCCAGGAGATCCCGTAGCCGAGGTTCCGGGCCCGGGCCTCCCCTGCTGCCGGAATGCCCAGCGAGTCACGCACCAGCGCCATGACCTCTGGTTTTACGTCCCCAGTCAGTTGCCAATCGGCTTTCAGCACCGGGAGGGTAATCGCGGAGATGATGGACTCGATGTGCCCATCCTGGGAGCGCATCCGGTCGTAGACGGGGATGGACTGCGGGAAGCGCAGCTCCCGGTTCTCTTCGAGGGGGTCGACCTCGTACGTCGTGTTACCGGTGCGACGGTTCCGGGTAGCCGTCAGACCGCCGGGGGTACCAATCTCACGGGTAGGGATAGTGGGCGCCATACCCCCGAGGTAACCCCAGGAGTACGTTCACCTGTGGGACGCGTGTCTCCCTTACGGTTGTTCACGCTGAAGTACGCTGGCCTTAAGGTCTATGAAAGGAATTTCATGTCTGCAAGGGCGCGATTCACGGTGCGGCGAACCTGGGAGGTAGATGCCGCGCAGGCGGCAGTCCTTTTGGCCCTCAATCGGGTTGTTTCTAGGTTGCAGGTCACTGTGGAGGTGCGTTTGGGTTCGCCTGATGACGGAGATCCAGTCATCTTGAATCTTAGCCCCGAGGCAGAGGTTGACGTTGACTTCCTTGAGCCGCTTTCTGAGGATGATGCGGCCCGCGCTAGAGAGCGCGTCAACGACCTCGTGAGCATTTTGGAACAGGACGGGACTGCGACGATCACCTTGTAGGTACTTCCTGCAGCACTTTCTCGAGTTCGCTGCGAACAGCAGAGCTCAAGTTCTCCTCGTGCGGGGTAGGCGATCCCGGCGCGTTCACCCGCACTTGTATTTCGGTCCCGTTGCTTCCTGTTCTTGCGGTCATATCGTAAGCATGACGGTCATCTTCCAACTTGGTGGGATGGACGCCAATGGCCCTCTTCGGTTGGCCGCATATTGAACGAGGTCTGGCCCCGCAGTGTGTGTTCTGTGGGGCCAGACCTATCAGGTGGTGCTGGGGTGCTTGGTGGTTTAGTGGCTCGGTTGGTCAGTCCGTGCGGGGGTACATGCGGTCGCACCAGAGGAGGAGGTCGACTGCTGCCATGTCTTCGACGAAGGTATCTTTGTCCCATTCTTCTCGGAACTTGCGAGTCTCGTTGATGAGATGGTCGTGGGTTTCGCTGTCGATTTGGATGACGAGTTCGTATCCGCCGTCGACTTTGCGGACTTCGTTGCGGTGGAGGGTGGTTTTCATCAGGCTGCCACCCCCTCGAGTGCCGGCTGTTCGGTTTCCTGCTTGGCGAGGCGTTTACGGATGGCGTCGATGCCTTTACCGGTGACGCGGACTTGAGGGGCGGTGCTGATCTTCTTCTCGCCGGTCCACCGGTCGGTGTAGGTGGTGGCTTTCTCGACGAAAATTCCTTGTTCGATCTTGGCCTGCTTGGCGCGTACTGCGGGGGTTTTGCCTTCGCTGTTGGTGTTGGGTCGGTATAACCACCCCCATTCGAGGCATTTGTCGATGAGACGGTTGCCGCCGATGCTGATGACTCCGTGCTCATGGAGGACTTTCGCCGCGTCCCGGAAGCTCATGGTCCCTTTGGCGCCGACGACGTCGTCCCACGCCTCAGCTTTGGGTGCCAGTTCCGCGATCTTGGTGTCTTTCTCCGCGAGGAGCTTCTGCGCGGCCTGCAAGCCGAGCGCCATCTGCTCCGCGGGAGAGATCTCCTTCGGCTGAAGAGCCTTCACTCTGCGTTCGCACTCGATGAAGTATTGGCGGGCCTGCTTGCCCCGCTCAGTGCGCTGGATCATGGAGAGTTCCTTCGCCATGTCCAGGGTGAGCGCGTGATCCGTACTGGGGCGGCCTCCGGTACTTTCTGACAAAAATGTTAGAAAGTCCTGGCCCTCAGTGAATCCGTACTCGATCATGCGAGAGATCCAGGTGGTGTATGGAGTGGTGACCTCAAGGAAGGAGTGGAGGTCGCGGCCACTGACAGCCTGGCGGCCGTCCTGGTCGCGGATGGGTATGAGTTGTGCTGACATGACCAGTGTCTCGCTTTCCGGATGTGCCGATAGAATCGACGCACCCTCATCGGGTGCCACATCAGGTGTTCCGCCAAGAATCTTCCTGGTGTGGCTGAACCCCGGTATGCGCCCTGACCAGGCGTGTATCGGGGTTCTTATTGACCTTGAATGTACCCGGTGCAGGTACACAGCCAACTATAACCCTATACCTGCACCCTGTACAACCACTCCGGGAAGGTGTGTCTACTCGCCTTTGAGAATGCGGTAGAGAGTCTGCCGATGAACGCCGAGAGCGTCGGCAATCTCCTGACGCGGCATCCCTTCATCCATTGCCTTCCGAATGACGCGACGGCGTTCAGCGGACGCGGCTGTTGCTCGCGCGCGGGCTACCTGCTGATCTGCATGCGATTGCTGCAACTCTGCGATGAGCTGTTGCTTCATCTTTTCGTCCACATTTCTATCTTAGTTGGGGGCCCAGTCAGGTGGGGTTTAAGTAGGCTGGTCCGAGTAACTAGCGAAAGGGACCCTATGCCAGCGATTCTTAGGGTGATACGTGAGGGACACACCTACGAACGCGAGGTTTCCGATGAAGGATGGCTCACTATCAGTGTGCTCCTTCGGGTGAACGGGTGGCACGGCCGGTCGCTCTGGCTGCGATTCGCGCCAGACCAGATAGACCAGTCTCCCGGACCTCACGATGAGGTCATGATCGAAGTTCTTCCCGAAGCTCAGGTCGTAGAGTTCGACACAAACGAGACACCAGACTTCGATCACGGGGCGCACGCTCTGTGGTCACGCGTTGAGCCCTTACTGCTTGAAGCTCGAGCCGCGATCGTCTTGACCGTCGGTCCAGATGGTCACGTCAACCTCGGGTAACTCGTTGACAATCTCGATAAACGCTTTGCGGCAGTCCGTCATCCACTCGTCCTTCGACATAAGGACAGTGCACCTAGAACCTGCGACCCCGTGTGGGATGCTCCGCGTGGGATGTCTCTAAACCACGTGCTCGGCGGGTAGGGATCAAGCATCAGTCCTCCGCTACGAACCGGACCTCCCACCTGTCTTCGTATCCCCAGTAGGCACGGTACTCGCCCCATCCGGTGGTCCCTCGGCGCTCACCCGGGGCGTCACTAAAGATGCGGTCAACGTCAGAGGGAGCCATATCGAGCTGCTGCCCTATACACCGGGCACTCGAAGCATCAGCAGCTGTCACGTGACGATCTATGGTCCGGGATACATCATGACGATCAGAGCAATGATCGTAGGCGTTCCGAAGTTCCTGTACTGCTTCGGATCGTCCAGATTCACCTCCCCCTCCTTGGGTGATCCAAACAATGAGCATGAAGCCTGCAACCGTCGCCATCAGGACGATGCTGCTCTTCTCTATGATCGATTTGGAGGACCAGAATCCTCTCAAACCTTTGGGTGCGTTAGGGGCGTTGTCTTCTGCGGCGTTCATGGTGGTCCTTCCAGGTGTCCGAGTGCTTGCCTTAAGGCTATCGAGCTGGGGGGACAAGGGAAGAGGATGTGGCGCACCACGGTAAGGGTTTGGTGCCAGTTAGACCTGGTTCTTGATGATCGCGGCGATGAGCTCGGCCTCTCACTTTGCGTGGTCTCTAGATTTCATAGTGTGCTTGAACTTCACCGTTTCCGCGGTCCCCTCGCGCGTGGTTTGACCAGAAGAACGTGCCAACGTGCTGGCCGAGCAGCTTGTTTTCCTCGGTGTAGGTCTTGAAGTGGCCGCGTACGAAGTGCAATCGGCCGAGCCCTCTCTCTCCTTTTGTCGACGAGTCTCCAGGGCCAGCACGGTCTAGGTTGATGACGCTATAGACGTGCTCCTTCTCCCCATCAGGACCCAGATTTTTGCGCAGCTGCCGGGACCGTACTCGGCCCTGCTCCTCGTCAAGGGTGACGTTACGACAGTTTGCCAACGACAGGGTGTACATAGCGGAGAACGCCGCATCCACTGCGAACTGACGAAAGTCCGTGGCAGGGCTCATGCCGACGTCCTGGTGGGCCCTGTAGTAAGCGAGGTAAGCGAACGGATCGGCTGCATCAGGCTCTTCGAACATCGGCGCATCCGGCTCAGGAGTACGCCCGACGAATCCTCCGAACTCATCCACCATGACCTTTACCACGGGGAAAGTATCTTGGGAGAAGCCTTTGGCCGTTTCTACGTAGGTACGGACTTCGTGCACCCAGTGGGTGCCCTCCAGCTCTTGTTCTTTCGCTTGCAGCTCGCGCAGTTTCGCCTCGGCGAGGACGTCATTACCTGCGAGCAGTGCTGAGTCATACTCGCTTCGGTACGCCTGGAGTATGCCGTCTGCGCGCTGTGTAGCGATATGAGTGGCGATCTTCCGGCGTGGATTCTCTGCGTAGTTCTTGCCTTGCTCCATACGCCGCTGTGCTTCCATCGCTCTGATCCGGTGATCAGGCAACCGGGTGAGAACTCTACTGAGCGGAACCTCGGGCTGCGACTCAGTCCATGTGTGGTCGGCCATAGGCGCCATGACTCCCAGGTCCTTTTCCCAGACCCATTCGTCCCTGGGAAGGCTCCAGAACGCTTCGGCAGGCCCTTGGTTGTAGACGAGAGGGTAGGGGTTGAGCCTCATTTCGCCGGAGTCCGCGTCCCTCTGCTGCGCATGCTTCAGGTAGAGGGGGAACTTGTTCTCCAAGTGGTTTCGCATAGCGATCCCTTTCAGGGGCCTGCCTTGTCCGAGTATCCGGGGGATATCTTCCCTGGTCATCAATCTCTCTCACGATAACTGTTGGCGGATGGCCCATACGGGGCCCCCTTGGCGGCGCGCTGTTCTCGGATGGTGAGGTCAGCCCATCCTGGGGCGAGGGCGGCGAGTTCTCGGCGCAGCTCATTCAAGTCACGGCGCACTGCGAGCCGCCACAGGTGGCGTGCTTGCTGTGGTGAGAGCTGCCCGGCGCGGGGGTCAGCCATCTAGGTCTCCTTCCGCTAGGTCACGGTCTGCGAGATAGGTGCTTCGCAGTTCGGGGGTGGAGGGTTCCCCCTCCGAGTCTTGGATGACGAACTCGACGCCGTTGACGTTGAACTGGTCGGTGCAGCCGGGCGGCAGTCGCCGGCCTGTAGTCCTCTCGACCTCGATCCCGATGGTGCCTCCGATTGTGGCGAGGACGGGCTGCTGACGGATCACGGCGTCGGCGTCGTTGAGGAACCATGCGATCTGCTCGTCAGTGGGGGCCGGGTTCTGCTGGAACAGTGACGCGAGGAGACTGGCCAGGTGGAACACCTCGGGGGTGTGCTTGTGGAAGCCCTCGCAGGTGTCGGCCCCGGTGAGGTCGGGGTAGGCCGCTCCCATGTATCGGCATTGCAGGGTCACCATTCCGGCACCTCGAATGCTCCGGCGTCGCGCATCTCGTCCAGTTGGGCTTCTATAGAGTCCTCGTCGAGGCCCTGAGCTTCGAGCTGCTCCCGGGCTTCCTGCTCCAGGATCTCGTCATGCATCGGCGCTCCCCTTCTTGTGGCCGGTGATGTTGAGGCGGACCTGGTTGCGGTGACTGATACCCCACCCGTACTCGCCGGTCTCTAGCTGCTCGATAGCCTCATCAATATCGGGATCTGGGCCGCTGATTGTCTTGATGCCAAGCCCGCCGCCGATGATGTTCATGGCGCCGCGAACCCCGGCGGACTCGTCGATGATCGTGTAGTAGACGTCACCGAACATTGAGGCGGTGGCCAGGGCGTAGCGCCCGTTCTCGGTGATGCCGCGGACGAGCCAGCCGGTCCTCTTGCCGTCGAACTGCAGCCGGTCCCCCGGCTCGATCTTCTCGGGGTTCATTCCTGGTCTCCGTCCTGGTCTGGGAGTTTGCTGTTGCGGAAGTTCTTGAGGTTCCGGATGACGAGCTTGAAGCCGTCCTCCTGGATGGGGGTGATGATCTTGTTCGCCAGCCCCATGTCGAGCGCGCCATCGAGTAGATGGATGATGCCGTTGAGGTAGTCGATCTGCTGGGTGGCGAGGGCCTGCCGGGTCTCGGTGAGTTCCTCGGCGAGGTCGTCGTAGGACTTCTCGGCGCAGCCTGGGTGGACGTACTGGGCGCCGGCGCACCACTCGCACTCTGCGTAGGCCCCTGATGCCTCGCAGGCGGCCGCGTCGACGCCGCTGCCGTGGCAGTGCTCGCAGAGTTCGGTGGCCAGGCGTTCCCCACAGAGTTCGCAGTGGCGGGGACACTCCCGGTGCTCGCGGGCTTCCTCCTCGATCTCGCCCCAGATCCGGACGATGTCGTCGACGTCGGCAGCGGGCTCGGTCCGGCCGTCGCCGAAGCCCAGCCGCTCGCTCAGCTCCCGGGTGAGTTCGGCCTTGGCCTCCTCTTGGACTTCCCTGATGGCCTGCTCGCTGATGCTCTCGGCGTCCTTGGCGGCTTGGAAGAGGACGTGGGCGACGCCGTGCTGCCCGGCGTCCGCGTGGCGGCCGGCCCATTCGCGCAGCTCGTCGCTGTCCACGGTGACCTTCACGTTGATGGTGTTCTTCTCAGTCATCGTCGTCTCCTGGGTCGGTGGCGTTGGCGGCGTCTCGGAGGAGCTTCACGACGACGGCGTTGAGGTTGGAGCCGAAGGGCTTGTGGAACTGTTCGAGCTTGTCCGCGGCCTCGTGGAGGTACATGAAGGTGGCCTGGTCGGGGGTGAGGTAGTCGGGACCGTGCAGGACTCGGGGCCGGGGGATGCTGATGTGTTTCTCCCCCTGGGTGACGTTGAACCGCTCGAGGATCCGCTCGGCGATCCGTTCCTCGGGGAACCTGCCGGTCATGGCGTCACCGTCGAGGGTGGTCTCCTGGATGGCGTCGACGAGAAGTTCTTTCGTGGTCTTCGGGGGCGCGAACACGAATCGTGCGGCCGGTGCAGTGCCGTAGGCGCGGCGGTAGATGCGCTTGGCGATAAAAGCGAGCTTCTGCACCTTCGGGGCTTCCGGGCCTATAGCGATTTCTTTGTTCCCGGCCCAGGCGATCATGCCCCACTGGTGGAGCTTTAGGGGTGTTCTCATCAGAAGTTCCCTTCAGCGACTTGGAGGACAGTGAGTCCCAGGGATCGCCACATCTGGACTACGCGGCTTCGGTCGTCGAGGACGCTGTGCACGTTGTAGTTGTGGCGGATGTGTTCGTTGAACAGACGGAGCTTGACCTTGTCATCGCGGACTCGGTCCTCGTGTTCAGCATCTGAGCGCATGTAGAGCTTGGTGAAGTGCCAAACATGTTTACTGAGCCAGTCCTCTGTTTCTGCGCGGCACTGTTCGGGCCGCCCAGATACGAAGATGACTGCCGCTCCGGTGTTGTCCGCGATGGCGTGCATGTATTCCAGTACGGGGGTGTTGGGGAGGTCTTCTCCGACTCGGGTGTAGTCGTAAGGGCTGCGTCCGTTCATCTTGGCGAGGGTGCCGTCGATGTCCACGATGATCGCTGGCGGTAGCGACTCATCAGGCACGTAGGGGGCACCGGTCACGGTGTCATGGTTGCTGCCGACGGGCTCCCACTGCTCTGGGGTCTTTGCTCCGCCGGCGACGAACTTCTGGTGCATGCGCCGGATTACGTCCTCAGGAACCGCGTGCTCGCGCTGGGCGTTCTGTCGTAGCACGGTGTCGAGGTTGAGGTTGGTGAAGTCGCAGACGTCCCAGGTGGCGGCGCACTGTTCTGCGAGGCCGAACCATTCCCTGACCCTCCGGTGCGGGAGGTTCGTGTCGTCCACGTAGACGTGCTTGTCGGCTCCGAGGAGGGTGCGCACGGCGTGATGGCTCATGGCAGTTACTTCGTCCTCGTGGACCCCGTGTGGTCGGGTGCCGTCGCCGCGGAGCATGGTGCGGAACCCATCGCGGGAAACAATGACTCGACTAGTGGGGTCTTCTGCCACTCGTTGGCGTGCAGAGGTCGACTTGCCTGATCCGGGGAGGCCCCGCAGTACGGTGAGGTGTCCGGGCATCAGAGTTCACCTTTCATGGACCAGGTGGCCCCGTGTGGTCGGATGGTTTTCCAGATGTCACCCGCGACCCGCGTGGGTGCTTCATCGGGCACGGTGAATTCTGGGGTGAGAGTGTTGAGCACGGTGTTCCAGCGCAGCCCTTCGGGCATCTGCGGTTGCTGCTGCTGCAGGTAAAGCACTGCTGACTTCTTGTCGGTGAAACGCCGGGCGGCGGTGAGCATCGCGAAATAGTGGGCAGAGGCGCCTAAGTGATGGGCTTTCTGTCGCAGGGCCTCGGCGGTGTCCCTGAGCCACTGGTGGAACTCATCCGGGACGCGCTCGGCCATCTCGGTTTCCCAGTCATCCCTGAGGTCCAGGGCGGCTTGGACGCGGTCTGGGCCGATTCCCAGCATCTGCACGATGTGTTTCTTCTCGGCCCCGCGCGATTCGAGGTGCTTGACTGACAGGGCTTCCCAGACGGTGATGGCGCTGGTGCCGGTGATGATGCGATGCAGGGCTAGGTAGTCCTCCTGTTTGATCTTGATTAGGGTGCTGGTCTCGTGCACGTAGATCACCAGGCCTTCTGCGTTGCGGCGGGGCGGGATCTCCAGCGCCTGGGCCAGTGTCATGGTGCCGAAGTGCTCGGCTTTCGGTCCGCGCCACTCACGGAGCATGTGGGGAAGGTGGTACTGGCCGGTCTCGATGTCGACGGCGCCGAGGAGGATTAAGTCCTCGGTGGCCCCGTAGTCCAAGACGATCCGTCCCTCAGGCCAGATGCACTCAAAGCAGTAGGTCAGCCGAGAGTCTCGTTCCCATCGACCCGCGTATTTCTCGGCGTAGACCTTCCGCGCCTGGTCGGCGACGTGGCTGGTGAAGCTGCCTTTAGACGTGATGGTCTCGTCTGTAGCGAGGACCGCGAGGCTTCCGTCAAGCTTGTCGTAGACATCAACCATGTCCCCGAGGTTCAGGCTGCCTTCAGGGTGTTCGCCGTAGTTGAAGAACTTGGGGAAAGGGCGCGCCATGACCCGTCCCTCTGCGTCGACTACGAGGCCGCGGCAGTTGATGGTGGCGTCATTCCAGTGGCGTTTGTACTGGGCCTGTTCGGTGTACACGTAGAGGTGCTTGGTGCCGTCGGGGTTTGATGTCCGGCGGATCATCTTGTCCTCTAGATCTTGCGCCAGCATGTCGGGCGGTACGAGGGCGTCGATGTGCATGTGGTCTCCTGCTGGTGGTTTAGTGCTGCTGGTCAGGCGGTGAGTTTGAGGGGCTGTGTGGGGGCGGCGGTGAGTCCGATCTTCGCGGCGAGATCGAGGGCGTGGGATTGCCGGACGTAGAGGGTGGTGCGGACCTGGCCGTTGTGGTGGCGGGGTGCGTTGTGCTGGGGTCGCAGGTCGAACCAGGTGATGTAGTTCGCGTAGGCCCGCCACTCGTGGACCGCTTCGAGGCGCTGCTTTGACTGCGACCAACGGCTGCCCAGCGGCTTTGGGTAGATGATGCGGTGTTCCTGCAGTAGCTGCCGGGCCTTCGGTTCGGTGAGTCCCATCTCGGCGGCCCAGGCTTTGATGGTGACGACGTCGTCCTCGGACACGAACCGCTCCACGTAGGCGACGGCGGGACGGGCGGCTTCCAGTTCTTGTTCGGCCTGGACCCGGGCTTGCTCGGATTCGAGGGCCAGCTGCAGGATCTCCAACCGGGAGAGCTCCGCCGGCGCCGTCACCTGCTGCGTGTTGGCTCTGCGTTCGCACTCGATGAAGTACTGGCGGGCCTGCTTGCCCCGCTCAGTGCGCTGGATCATGGAGAGCTCCTTCGCCATGTCCAGGGTCAGCGCGTGATCAACGCTGGGCCGACCCCCGACCTCAGAGGTTCTCCCCCGAATGGGGGTAAAGTCCTGACCCTCGATGAAGCCGTACTCCGTCATCTTCTTGAACCAGGTGGTGTAGTCACGGCCAAGGCCCAGGAATGCGTGGAGGTCCCGGCCGCTGACGGCTTGCTGCCCGTCGTGGTCCCGAATCGGAATCAGGTCGTTCATTGGTAGTTCACTCCGTTCTTAAACGCGACCTCTTCGAAGTCGAGGACTGTCGAAGGTCTGATGTTCCGTGTCCTGCCAGTGGTGATGCGGGTGATGGTCCGTTCCGAGAGGCCGGCCTGCTGGGCTATCTCCTTGCGTGAGACCCCCCGGTCCTGCAGCTCCCGGATCAACGCCATGACATAGGCGTGCGGGCTCTCGCGTGCTGCTTGGAGCATCACTGGTCCCCCCGTCCTTGTGTTCGTCTCATCGGCTGCTCCTGTGGCGGAGGATGGAGACGATGGTGATGAGAGTGAGGCCGGCCATGATGAGGACGCCAGCGGCGATGACGTGCCAGCCGATGCCGAGGATGGTGCCGGTGGCAGCCAGCGCCGCGGCCTGGGTGGTATCAGTGCCGTACATCAGCGAGTTCCTTGTCTGTGGTGGGGGTGAGGTGTGCCCAGACGCCTGTGGAGCCGGTGGTCTTCTGCCAGACAGCGGCGATGTACGCGGCTTGCAGCACGAGCGCGTAGACCAACTCGGGGATCACCAGGGCGGCGAATAGCCGGTAGCGGATGGGCTGGTCCCAGATGCTCAGGACCCGCTCGGTGACGAACACTGCACCGATGGCCAGCCACAGGGGTTGCGGCACGGTGGGCCCGTTCAGGGCCAGGGAGATCAGGGTGAGGAGGATGAGCGCCCAGAGGAGGGTCACGGACACTGCGAGCATGATCTGTTGACGAATGTAGGGGCGAGCGACTGGGCTTCCCCAGTGGGTGGTGATGTTCTGCAGGGCTCCGAGGTTCCAGCGGCGCCGCTGCAGGAAGAGCATCCGGATGCTGGGCATGGTCTCGGTGACTGCTTGGCATCCGGTCGGGGATCGGAGTTCCCAGCCGGTGGCCTTCAGGGCCATGGTTATTTCCATGTCCTCGGTGATGGACTCGGTGGAGTACCAGCGGCCGGTGTGGTTCCGGACGGTTTCGAGGGCTTCCCAGCGAATGAGGGCCGCGGTGCCGGAGAGCACGAGTGTTTTGCGGGTGCGGGCTCCTTCTTCGGCGTATCGGGCCCATTCGAGGTGCTGGCAGAGCTCGAGGTAGTTGGTGGGTGGTGCTGCTTGGAAAACGGCGCCGGCTGCTCCGACGTTAGGGTCCTCGAGGGCGGTGAGGGCCGTGTCGATCCAGTGGGGCACGAGTTGGGTGTCGGCGTCCATGACCAGCACCAGACCTTCACGGGGCAGGGTCTCTAGGGCTTGGTTCAGTGCCCCTGCTTTCCTGGCTGTGTTGTCCACGGTCTCGATGACTTCGGCGCCGCAGGCTTTTGCGACTTCCGGGGTTTCGTCGGTGCTGTTGTCGGAGACGACGAGGATCCGGTCGGGGTTGGTGGTCTGGGCGCGGAGGCTGGCGATGGTGGCCGGTAGGGTTTCGGCTTCGTTGTGTGCGGGGATGATGGCGGTGATCATGGTCATCCCTGCTCGGGGGTCCAGGTGGCCCAGTAGTCCGCGCGTGCCTCGTAGTGTTCGAGTTTGCGGCGTTCGGCGTGGAGGAGCGCGGCGTGCTCGGTGGGGTGCATGCCGCACAGTCCGGTGGAAAGCCGGTCGAGGTGGCGTTGTGCTTTGAGAGCTTTGAGGCGGGCGCGTTGTTCGTTGTTGGCGCGCCATTCTTCGATCTCGGTGGGCCTTCTGTCATGGGTTCCGAGTCGTTCATTTTGCTCAGCCATGGTCGGCATGGTGTTCCTTCGGTGGTGGTTTAGTGTTGCCGCGTGGTCAGCGCGACATGACAACTGTAACACGTTTTTCGTGTGCGTCTACTGGACTCACCAGCATGACTTGAATGAAGAATTCTCAGAAGAAAGAGAGGAAGGCACAGACCAGGTGAGCGAGGAGGTTACAGGTTCCCCGTTACCAGTTACTCGTTATCCGGCATCCCTTCCCGGAACCCTTCCGGGAACCCTTCCCACTACCCCTACATCCCTGTGATTCCAGGGCATATAGGCCCACCAGGAACCCTTCCGGGCACCCCTCCCCCAAGCCTTCCAGCATGGGTCAGAAGCGATCCTCTCGGATCCCATCAGAGACCCCCTGCCCACGACGCCGCGGCGACGGCGCAGACACCGCGTCACTATGACTGTTGCCCGCGAAGTGCATCAGCCCGTAGCGCAGCGCATCCGCGATATGGTCCTCCGCGCTGGTGTCCACGTCCTCCGGATTCTTCTTGTCACGGGGCAGCGCAGGGATGGTGCGGATGGTGTCCTTGCAGGTCGAATACACCAGGTACCGCGGGTACCCATCCCCTTGCACCTTGAGCTTCTCGTCCAACTGGGCCCACCCGTGCACACGGTTGTTGACGGCACGGATCGGCGCGTATCCCAGCACCGACTGGTAGTCATGCGCCGGGCTCCCAGGTGGCGGAGCGTTAGGGTCGTTGAGTTTACGGCCCGTCGCGTCGGGACGGCGCCACATGGACGGGTCCATGACCACGGTGGCACGGGTGCCGGTGATCGCGTCCTCTTCTGCCGAGAGTTCCTTGATGAGCTCGGCCTGCTGCCGTGCCGTTAGTTCGGTCTCATACGCTTCCCGGTACTGGACGATCATCCCGTCGGCGAGCTCACACAGCCAGACCGCGGCGAACGGATTCGAGTAGCCGTAGTCGACGGCGATGACACGGCGACCAGTGAGGCCGGTGATCGGGATCTGCTCTGGGTCGATGATGTGCCGGCTGGTCCGCCACTGCGAGAACCGCACCCCTTCGATGATGTCCCAGTCCCCGTCGAGATAGGCGCGCTGCTTCTCCGGTGGCAGCTGGCGGAGGTTGTGCACATAGTCGGTGCCCAAGCTAGGGTTGTCGTCGACCTTGGCGGGGATGAATACCCGGGTGCGGGGGTTGGGGTCTTCCTCGGTGGGGCGGACACGGAAGACCTTGCCTCCCCGGGGGTATGGGTCGACGAACCGCTTCTTAACCCAGTGGTGTCCGATGCCGCCGGGGTTGGTGGTGCAGATGGACCGGGGACGTATCCCTAGCTCCTCGAGGCGTTCCTGCAGGGCCCCGGAGGCGCGCAGCTGGGCGCGCATGAACGTGTACATCTCCTCGGTGAACTGGGTGGCTTCCTCCAGGATTACGAGCTGGTACTCGGCGCCCTGGTAGTTGTCGAGGTCCGCGGCCTTGGAGAGGTAGCCGAGCTCGATGATGCTGCCATTGGTGAACACGAACTCGTGGTCCTGTTTGTTGTAGGACGCCAGTTCGAGGGGGATTTCCTTCCGCATGTGGGTCTCTACAGCACGGTGGAGGTCCTTGAAGGACTGGCGCAGGATGATGGACCGGGATCCGGGCACCTGCAAGGCAAGCTTCACGGCCTCGGCGCGGGCCATCCTTGACTTGCCTCCACCCTTGGCACCGCCGTACATGAGCTCATCCACGATGGTCGCGTGGGCGAGCTCCTGCATGGGGTGGGGCGTGTACTCATAGACGATCTCAGGCACTGCAGGGCACCCGGGTCAGTCTTCGGTGGGGTCGACTTCGAGCTCCGGTTCGGCCATGCCCTTGGACTCCCCCAGCTTCGGGGACATGATGACCTGGATCGTTCCCTCGTTCGCGGTGAGGTTGGGGTCTGCTGAAGGTTCGGTTGACTTCAAGACTGCTTAGAAAGCAGGAAGGATGG
>NZ_JAVKGT010000088.1:0-747 GCF_031432335.1 Nesterenkonia flava
TGCGGCCGGGACTCCCCGATTCTTGCGGAACCCGGTAGAAACAGACTGACAGTCGAAGCAGGCGAGAACTCCCCGGGCCGCTGGCGCCGCCGTCTGGCCCGGCACATGCACTACCCCTCCTCCGAGGAGGTCACCGAGTACATGGACTCCGTGGCGATCCCTGCCGTGGAAGAGGTCGCTGCCGAGCTGCGGGAGCAGGGCGCGGATGTGCGCTGCTCCCGCGGCACCATCGAGGAGACCGAGATCCCGCACGTGGATCTGCACGTCTACTTCGGCGAGCAGAGCATGTTCAAGTACCAGGCGTACCCCGTGGAGTACTCGGTGCCGAACTTCGCACTGAACTTCCGCAGCGCCGAACAGACCTACTACCGCGTGGAGATCTTCTCCGCCACCGGTTCGGCCGGCCACGATGTGTTCGGTTACTCCAAGGAGCAGATCATCTCCGATGTGCTCGACGCCTATGAGCGCCACCTTGCCGTGCTGACCATGAACGACGACGCCGGTGGGTCCCCTATGACCTTGAATACCGGCTCCATCCCTGACGACTGGGACCATGTGCGCACCCGAGGTTCCCGGACCGGCGAGTAGCCGGACACCGCCTGTTCCGGCGTCGGACTCCCGTGGCTACAGTGGAGTCCGACGCCGGCGCCAGGCCCTGAAGCTCATTCTGCGACTATCCATCCCACGACGTACCCCGTTAGCTTCTAAGGGCACCAGTTCTCCGGCAGGATAAGTGGTGTTGTCCGG
>NZ_JAVKGT010000089.1:0-710 GCF_031432335.1 Nesterenkonia flava
CGGAGGCGCTGTGCCCTCAGACCGTGTTCACAACCTCACGGGGAAGTACAGCTAGTGCTTCTGAACGGTCATGGGTCACGTGGACCACAGTAAGTCCCAGCTTCTTGGACATGGCCTGCAGCTGGGATCGCAGCCAGGCGCGCAGCGGCTCGTCCAGGGCAGAGAGCGCCTCATCCAGCAGCAGCACCCGAGGTTCGTGCACGATCGCCCGGGCCAGTGCCACGCGCTGACGCTGGCCCCCCGAGAGCTGGTCGGGGCGCCGTCGTTCCATGCCGTCAAGCTCTACTAGGCGCAGCACCTCGGCCACACGGTCGGTGCGCTGCTGACGCGGTACCCCGGCAAGCTTGAGGGGGTAGGCGACGTTCTCCGCCACAGACATATGCGGCCACAGAGCGTGCTGCTGGAACACCATGCCCAGGCCCCGGTGCTCCACGGGAGTGCTTCGTCCCGGAGCCGCCACGGGTTGTCCCTGAATGTGGATGCTTCCTTCAGTGGGGTCCAGAAAACCGGCGAGGGCACGCAGCAGCGTGGTCTTCCCGGAGCCTGAGGGGCCCACCAGAGCAATGAACTCGCCGTCCCCGATCTCCAGGTCAATGTGCGAGAGCGCACGATGTCCGTCGGGGTAAGTGACACTCACGTCGTCGAAGGTCACTGCTGAAGCGCCCCAGGTTCTCTGCCGCTGTTATACGGGCTGTGGCTCACTGAGATTA
>NZ_JAVKGT010000094.1:0-683 GCF_031432335.1 Nesterenkonia flava
GCCTCGACAATCTCATCCAGCGTCGTCGGAGAGCCGGGGTTCTTGGACTCGAGGAGCGAGACGGTAGCTTCAAGTACGGGAACCTCGATGGTCTCCCAGGTGGACGTGAGCGCCATGGTGACGACCTCTCTGTGCTGCGTGTCAACGGACGCTTTCAGCGTAGGCGCGACCTCTGACATGACACCGTGACAGGGTCAGTCTGATTCCTGCTTTAGCGGCCATTCGCGGTTGAGTGTGGAGGTGTCGTGAGTCAAGGGGCTCGCGCCCTTGTTGGATGATGGATTTTGCCGATCTATCTTCCGAGTAACGAAGGACGCGAGCCATGTTCCAGCCTACGGGCCCTCACCTGTTCCTGCCCACCGTTAGCAGCGTCATCGACGCGGTTCGGGATCCGGTCTCGGTGGTGTTCAACCTGCCCGGCTACCAGGTGCTATCGGCCTGTGATCTGCCGTTGGGAGGCCGTCGAGTCACCGCCGTCGCCAACAGCACCGAGGCGGCCTGCCCTGACTGCGGGGTGATCTCGGCCCGGGTGCATCAGCGCACCCGCCAACGGGTCAAAGATCTCGGCGTCGGGGGCAAGGACATCGAGCTGATAGTCATCAAGCCCCGGTTCCTCTGCACCGAGGCCGGGTGTGCTCGGCGGACCTTCACCCAGGTCACCAGCCAGTTGCCCTTTCGGGCCC
>NZ_JAVKGT010000090.1:0-670 GCF_031432335.1 Nesterenkonia flava
CTGCTCATCGGAGGAGGCCTCGACGGGGCCATCCCCACCTGAAATCCGTAGAGCCCAATATCGGCTCGCGGCTAGCCGACGAACATGGTTTTCAGTACATTGTGACCTTGAACTCTGACTCCTTGGAGCTAGTAGAAGCGCAAAGCGATGGAGCTTTTGATCCAGAACCTCACCTTCTCTCCACACGGCTAACGGACGAGACCGAAGAAGGGGGACTCTTCGGTTTCCGCTTTGGGTAGGTCAGAACGCGGACAGGCCACGAGGCCTCTTCCGACCCGGCATCTCGTCAGAGTAGACTCCCGCATGAGGCGGATTTCTCCTTGATAACGCGCCCTTCGTGGCAGACCCTCGGGTCACTCTCTAGCGCACCGTCTCACCGCTACTAGCCGTGCGTAAGAGAGGAAAGGTCCCACCATGATCCGTCTGATCTGGAGCGCCAGCGTTCACATCCGCTACTTCATGCGGCGCTACATGCCCACCAACATCGCCCTCGACGCCATCCGTACCCGACGCGGCCTCAAATGGGGACTCCCAGCGATGCTGCTGATCCTGCCCTATCTCTACGCAGCCAGCTTCTGCCTCCAACTCATCGAGACCGGAGCCCCTGGCTGGCTGCGGGTTATAGGCCATAAATGTGTTGCTGGTCCGGGCGTGTCCAGGGGATTCAGAA
>NZ_JAVKGT010000095.1:0-590 GCF_031432335.1 Nesterenkonia flava
CCCCAGGACCCGGGGGCCAAGAGCGAATTGGCCAAGCAGGGCAAGGCAGTCATCGACTTCGGCACACATTGGTTCAAGGGGCAGACCATGGGCAACGGTCAAGCCCCGGTCAAGCGGTACAACCGCCAGCTGCGAGACTTGATCGCGGCCGGCAAGGCGACCCCTTCCTGGATCGTCTCCCACGAAATCTCGTTGGACGAAGCCGCCGACGCCTACAAGAACTTCGACGCCAGGTCCAAGGGTTGGACCAAGGTCCTCATCAAGCCCGGCATGTCAAACGGAAAGAAGGAAAACTGAAATGGCAGCAGATCTGCAGGGCAGGAAAGTCGCGATCCTCGCCGCGGACGGAGTCGAACGCGTCGAGCTCGAGCAACCCCGCGAAGCACTGGAACGGGCAGGCGCTCAGACCGAGGTCCTCTCGATCCACGACGGCGAGATCAAGGCCCGTAAGAACGACCTGGATGAAGCGGGCACGTTCACCGTCGACGGGTTGGTCGCCGACGCCTCGGTGGGCGACTACGACGCCCTGCTGCTTCCCGGCGGCACGGTGAACCCCGACCAGCTCCGGGTCGACAAGGACGCCGTTTCCT
>NZ_JAVKGT010000096.1:0-573 GCF_031432335.1 Nesterenkonia flava
ACACTCTCCCACCCCTCCTCAGCACTGTTCATGTCGCAGAATTCGGTTACTGATCTGCACCTCGGCATAAGGTCAGCGCATCGAAGGGAAATGCACATCGTCAAGTCACTGTCGTTCATTGGAAGGCTTCCTCATGCGCGGCCTCAATAGACTGATGGCCCAAACAGGGAGTCACGCAAAATACCCGAACAGAAGCATCAGATTTGATTGTTATTGAATACTATTCATCCAATATTGACACTCTAAACATATATCCACCCCAATAGATACTCATCTTCCGCAAGCCATTTCACGTCAAATAGGTCCGCTCAGGTTCTTACGATATCTATCATCGGACGGGCAGTACACCCCATGCAGCTAATAAGAAGCGCTCACGCCTCACCCGTTAGCGAAGGCCTTCTACCACGAGATAGGTATACAGGAAGTCGTACGCCAGTGTCCCACATGCACCGAGACCCCCGTCTTGACCACGTGAATAGTATGCCGAACAAGCACAGATATGAACCCGGGAGGTCACTGATACGCAGGCCTAGCAAATTGAGACGCTCATTGTCTCAGCGGGCCCACTTCCGA
>NZ_JAVKGT010000091.1:0-516 GCF_031432335.1 Nesterenkonia flava
CCACCCCGACATTCAAAACCAAGGAAATCCTGCCAACTACTTGACGCGGGACAACGTGTAGCTAGGAGGCCATGCGAACAGTGATATTTACTGTCAGGAGAAGTTGAAGGCTGCGATATTGACCAGGAGACCAACGAGGACAAACCAGGCAAGGATCGCGATGTCGTGACGCCGAATCATGACGTGTGCCAGGCGGCGCCCGTAGCCGGTCCAGTTCCGGCTCCAGCGACTCGCAGACTCCACAGTGACGTACCACAGGGAGAGGAACATCGCTGCCCACACGAGCATGCAGTAGGGGCACAGGGCCTGGATGCGGAACAAGCTCTGATACATCAGCCAGCCCACAAATAGAGTTCCGAAGGTGACGCCGATCTGCAGTCCGGCCCAGTACCAGTGCGACATCTGAGCTCGGCCAAGAAGCGCTGCTCCTGTTGCTGCAATCACGGCAAAACCAGCGATGCCTGGCGGATAGCCGGAGTTGGAAGCGGTGGTCTGCGTAGTTGTAAGCGGTGTTCC
>NZ_JAVKGT010000009.1:0-88974 GCF_031432335.1 Nesterenkonia flava
GCCATCGGAGGCGCTGTGCCCTCAGACCGTGTTCACAACCTCACGGGGAAGTACAGCTAGCTGTTCGCGCTGTGACGGGGCATCGTTGGGCAACAGTGAAGTTTGGATGCGGTAGGCGCCGTCGGCTTCCTCCGTGCATTTCTCTGCTAGGGCCTGCTGACCGCCGTCGTCTGGGTTGATGTACCAGGTCAGTACTGGGGTGTCGTCGCCCTCGCCGCAGCTAGTCAGTAGCAAAGCCGCGGTCATGGCAACGGCTCCGATGCCGATGTGACCTCGTCGGCGCTTTGCGCCTCCAGTTGTCGTCATGGTTTCTCCAGCCATCCATCTAGGTAACGCTGATCACATCATCGGCATGTGACCTGGACGTAAGCTGGACTTGCTGGAGAAACGGGGGGCCGTGCCGCCCTAGGCAGACTTTTTGCGGAGTTTCTTAGCCTCGCTGCGCGTGAGAAGGACTGGTTCGGCAGCATCCCGGACGACTTCTTCGGTGATGGTCACCGCGGCGATGTCATCGCGGCCGGGGAGATCGAACATGACCGAGTTCAGCACTGCCTCGAGGATGGATCGCAAACCGCGGGCGCCCGTGCCCCGGGCCTGAGCGAGCTCCACGATCGCCGCGACCGCGCCGTCGGTGAACTCCAGCTCGACGTCGTCGATGGCGAAGATCTTCTGGTACTGCTTCAGCAGGGCGTTGCGGGGCTTGGTCAGGATGTCAGTCAGCGCGGCGTCGTCGAGCTCTTCGACCGTGGCCACCACCGGCAGGCGCCCGATGAACTCGGGGATGAGCCCGAACTTGTGCAGATCCTCGGGCTCGACGTCCGCATAGCTAACCTCGCCGCGCGTGATGGTGCTCAGCGGCGCACCGAAGCCGATGCCCTTGCGCCCGGCGCGGGACTCGATGATCTCCTCCAGTCCGGCGAACGCACCGGCGACGATGAACAGCACGTTGGAGGTGTCGATCTGGATGAACTCTTGCTGGGGGTGCTTGCGCCCGCCCTGCGGTGCCACGGAGGCTACGGTGCCCTCAAGGATTTTCAGCAGGGCCTGCTGCACACCCTCACCGGAGACGTCGCGGGTGATGGAGGGGTTCTCCGACTTGCGGGAGATCTTGTCGATCTCATCGATGTAGATGATGCCCTGCTCCGCCTTCTTCACGTCGCCGTCGGCGGCCTGAATGAGCTTCAGCAGAATGTTCTCGACGTCCTCTCCCACGTAGCCGGCCTCGGTGAGGCTCGTGGCATCGGCAACGATGAAGGGAACCTGCAGCTTCTTGGCCAGGGACTGTGCCAGGTAGGTCTTACCCGAACCGGTGGGCCCCACCATGAGGATGTTGGACTTGCCGATCTCAACGTCGTCGTAGGGGCCCTTCTCCAGGGAGGCGGTCTTGGAGGAGGAGCCAGTGGCCTGCACGCGCTTGTAGTGGTTGTGCACCGCCACGGCCAAGGTGCGCTTGGCCTTCTCCTGTCCTACGACGTACTCGTCGAGGAACTGGTAGATCTCCTTGGGCGTGGGCAGCTCGAAGTCATCAGACTCCTGCACCTCGTTGAGGTACTCGTCGATGATTTCATTGCAGAGCTCGATGCACTCATCGCAGATGTAGACGCCGGGGCCAGCGATGAGCTTGTAGCGGACCTGCTTCTGGCTCTTCCCGCAGAATGAGCACTTCAGCAGATCGGTGCTCTCACCAATTCGTGCCATGGAATGAAACCCCTCAAGGTCCGCCAACGATAGTACCTATCCAGACTACGCCACCGCGCTGACATCTTCGGTGACCGGCGCGGATGCGACGAAGGGCCCGCCGCAGCAGCGACGAGCCCTTCGTCTTCAGCCTTCTCAGCTGAGAGGAAGCTTGCGAGAGGCGAGGACCTCGTCCACCAGGCCGTAGTCCTTGGAGCCCTCAGCGGAGAGGAACTTATCGCGATCGATGTCCTCGCTGATCTGTTCCGGGGACTTGTTGGTGTGCTTGGCGAGCACCTCCTCCATCCACGTGCGGATGCGGCGCACCTCGTCCGCCTGGATGGCCAGGTCGGTCGCGGTGCCGCGGGTGCCACCCATTGCCGGCTGGTGGATCAGCACGCGGGCGTTGGGCAGCGCCAGGCGCTTGCCCGGGGTGCCCGCGGCCAGCAGTACCGCAGCCGCCGAGGCCGCCTGGCCCAGGCAGACCGTCTGCACGTGCGGACGGATGAACTGCATCGTGTCGTAGATGGCGGTCATTGCGGTGAAGGAGCCGCCGGGCGAGTTGATGTAGAGAGTGATGTCGCGCTCGGAGTCCATGGACTCCAGCACGAGCAGCTGAGCCATGATGTCGTCCGCGCTGGCGTCGTCCACCTGGGCGCCAAGGAAGACGATCCGATCCTCGAAGAGCTTCGCGTAGGGATCCTGGCGCTTGAAGCCGTAGGGGGTCCGCTCCTCGAACTGCGGGAGGATGTAGCGGGACTCCGGCATCTGCGGCGCGGTCTGAGTGAAATCGAAGTTCATTGTCATTCTCCTAAAGTGCGTGATGAGCCGATGTCTCTCAGAGGCCGCCGTCGCCGGAGACGGTGGAGGAGCGCTGGGCGATCTTGTCGAAGAATCCGTACTCGAGGCCCTCCTGCGCGGTGAACCACTTATCGCGGGCGTTGTCCTTGAGGATGGTGTCCACCGACTGGCCGGTCTGCTCGGCGGTCAGCTCTGCCATGACCTGCTTCATATGCTGAATGAGCTCAGCCTGGATGCGCACGTCTGACTCGGTGCCGCCGATGCCGCCCGAGGGCTGGTGCATGAGGATACGAGCATGCGGGGTCGCGAAGCGCTTGCCGGGGGTTCCGGAGGAGAGCAGGAACTGCCCCATGGAGGCCGCGAGGCCGGTGGCGACGGTGACGACGTCGTTCGGAATGAACTGCATGGTGTCATAGATCGCCATGCCGGCGGTCACGGAGCCGCCGGGCGAGTTGATGTAGAGGTAGATGTCCGCCTCGGGGTCCTCGGCGGAAAGCAGCAGCATCTGGGAGCAGATGGCGTTGGCGTTGTCATCGCGCACCTCGCTGCCGAGCCAGATGATCCGCTCCTTGAGGAGACGGTTGTAGATGTAGTTGTCCTGGGATTCGGGAGCCACGGTGGCCGCCGCGGTGGGGTGCTCAGACACGGATTACCTCCACTGTCAATCGTGTGATGTTGTACCAGGAACACTACTGGACGCAGACTCCCCGACGACGCCGTCGGCTGGGGTGTTCGCCCATGGCGCGAAAGAGCCCCAGTCCCGTGGGGTATGCGCGGGAGGCTGGGGCTCTTTCAGCGGAGGCTTAAGGTTTACTTCTCGGTCTCGGTCTCTGCGGCCTCGACCTGCTCCTCGGCCTCGTCCTCAGCGGAGGCAGGAGTCACGAAGTCGCTCAGGTCGATCTCGGCGCCGTTGGAGTCGGTGACCTTGGCATACTCCAGGACCTTCGCCAGCGCCTTACGACGACGGACCTCGCCGAAGATCATGGGCACCTGGCCGGCCTGGTCCAGCATCTGGGCGAACTGGTTGGGCTCCATGCCGTACTGGGAGGCGGTGGAGACGATGTACTCGATCAGCTCGGACTGATCAACGTTGACCTCTTCGGCCTCGGCGATTTTGTCCAGGACGATCTCGTTGCGGAACGCCTCCTCGGTCTGCTCACGGATCTCGGAGCGGTGCTCCTCAGTGTCGTGCTCGTCGCCGGCGGAGTGACCCTGAGCGTTGAAGTGCTGTTCGATCTGGGACTCGACCACAGACTCGGGCACGGGCACCTCAACCAGCTCCATGAGCTTGGCCAGCACCTTATCGCGGGCTTCGACGCCCTGCTCGGTGACGAGGTTCTCCTCGGCCTTCTTCTTCAGGTCTTCCTTGAGCTCGTCAATGGTGTCGAACTCGGAGGCCATCTGCGCGAACTCGTCGTCGGCCTCGGGGAGCTCGCGCTCCTTCACGGCGGTCAGAGTGACCTTGACGGTGGCCTCCTCACCGGAGTGCTCGCCGCCCTTCAGGGTGGTGGTGAAGGTGGCGTCCTCGCCGGCGGAGAGACCCTCGAGGGCCTCGTCGATACCCTCGAGCATGGTGCCTGCGCCCACCTGGTAGGACAGACCGGTGGCGGAGTCGACCTCTTCGTCGTCGATGGTTGCGGAGAGGTCGATCGTGACGAAGTCATCGGTGGCGGCCGGACGCTCGACGTCCTTCAACGTGCCGAAGCGGGAGCGCAGCTCGTCCAGCTGCTTCTGCGCTGCCTCGTCGTCGACCTCGCGAGCCTCAACCTCAACCTCAAGGCCCTTGTAGTCAGGCAGTTCGATCTTGGGCTGGATGTCCAGCTCGCCCGAGAACTTCAGCACACCCTCGTTGGTCTTGACGTCGGGGATCTCCTCGACCTCCACCTCGGGGCGCGAGAGCGGGGTGAGCTCGGCGTCAGCCAAACCAGCCTGGTAGAACTCCTGCAGGCCGTCGTTGATGGCCTGCTGCACCACGTACTCACGACCGACACGCTGGTCGATGATCGGAGCAGGAACCTTGCCCTTGCGGAAGCCGGGCACCTGAACCTGTGCAGCGATGCTCTTGTAGGCATCCTTAATCTTGGGCTCAAGCTCTTCGGCTGAGACTTCAACCGTGAGCTTGACTCGAGTCGGGTTCAGTTCTTCGACGGTGCTCTTGACCACGTGGGGGCTCCTGAATAGGTGTTACTGCAATGTTGTTAGAAGGATTCCGTCGGGGTGACAGGATTTGAACCTGCGACCTCCTGCTCCCAAAGCAGGCGCTCTACCAAACTGAACTACACCCCGTCATGCTCCGCACCCCCGCTCGCGGGGTTTCGGCGCCATGTCGGCACGGACCGATACACAATAGCGTGTCCGGCACCGGCCGGGCGAATTATGCCGCCCGACCGGCGCCTGCACGGAAGAAAACTAGCGGCCTTCGTAGTAGATGGGCGCATTCGGACCCAACGGCAGGTCCAGTCCCATCCAGCCCAGAGTCATGACTGACCAGACCGCCATGAAAGCGATGGCGTAGGGCAGCATCACCGAGATCAGCGAGCCGATTCCCAGCCGCTTGTCGTAGCGCTGGGCCGCCACGATGATGATCGCGAAGTAGGGCAGCAGCGGGGAGAGGATATTGGTAGCGGAGTCAGAGACGCGGTAGGAGGCTTGAGTCAGCTCCGGGGAGAGCCCGAGGTGCATCATGATCGGCACCATAATCGGGGCCAGCAGCGCCCATTTGGCGGAGGCGGAGCCCACGAACAGGTTCACGACGGCGACGAAGAGCATGAAGACAAGCACCAGAAGGAAGCCGTTGAGGTTGATGGCCTCCAGTGCGTCACCGCCGAGCACCGCGACGATCTGGCCGAGGTTGGACTGCGTGAAGTAGGCGATGAACTGTCCGGCGGTGAACGCCAGCACCAGGAACATGGCCATACCGGCGAGGGTCTTGGACAGGTGGTTGACGGCGTCGGTGTCGTTGCGAACCACCTTGGTGACGATGCCGTGGACCAGACCTGGCACGAAGAACACCGCGATGATGACGACGGCGAGGGGGTCCATGAACGGCGACTGGACGATCGCGCCGCCCTCTCCGCGCAGCGGAGCGTTCTCGGGGATGATCAGCAGCAGCATGGCAGCCACGCTGACCACCAGGGCGATGCCCGCTGCGATGAGGCCCTTCTTCTCCAGGGAGGTGATCGTCATGGCTGCCCGATCCTCCTCGGCCGCAGCACCCTCGCCGTGCCAGTCACCCAGGCGCGGCTCGACCACGTAACGGGAGACAAGGGTGCCGGTGATGGCCAGGACGAAGGTCGAGACCAGGATGAACCAGTAGTTCATCAAGATGTTCATGCCCTCGGCGTATTCCTCATCGACGGTCGCCGCGGCCTGGAGGGTCAGCTCTCCCAGGGCGGCGTCCATGCTGGAGAGCAGCAGGTTGGCGCTGAAGCCGACCGAGACACCCGCAATCGCGGCGGCGATGCCGGCCAGGGGTGCCGCCCCAGCGCGACGAAGAGCATGGCCGCCAGCGGAGGCAGCACCACGTAGCCGGCGTCGGCGGCTACCGAGGACATAATGCCGGCGAAGACGATGGCGAACGCCACCAAGGTACGGGGGATGGAAAGGATGAAGGTCCGCAGCGCGGTGCCGATCAGGCCGGTCTGCTCCGCCATGCCGATGCCGATCATGGTCGCCAGCACCACGCCCAGGGGGGCGAAGCCCAGGAAGTTGTCAACCATGGAGGTGAACATCCACTGCACGCCCTCGGCCGAGAGCAGATTGAAGACCGCCACTGTCTCGGTGACAAGCTCGCCCTCTTCGTTGAACCGCTCGAACTCCAGGCTGTAGCCGCCCAGAGCCCAGGAGAGCACCACAACCGCCAGGGTCAGCAGAGCAAAAAGGGTAACCGGATGGGGCAGTTTGTTGCCCAGGAACTCGATGCCGTCGAGGAATCGCTGGAAGATGCCGCGGCGGCGGGTGCCTGTCTCGGGCGCCGCGGCCTCTGCGCCGGGGACAGGCTCGTTGGCTGTGGGGTTCATTCGCGGGGTGTCCGTTCCTGAAGAATACGGTCTCAGCCCCGGGATCTGGGGCTGAAGGCGTCAAGATTGTCCCGAAGAACATAGACGTCATGGGCGACGACGTCACCGTTGAAGCCCCCGCAGGGCCTGTGGGATTCGCCTCAGACAGGCACCGAAGCCGGCGAGACGGCGGCTCTCCGCTAGGTGCGATCAGTAGAGCTGCACCACGATTTGGCATCGGCGAAAAAGTCCTGCTAGGCTTTTACGTCGTTGCCCCGAAGAGATGAAGGGCGCGAATAACTGAAGAAAGACGGGCCGCTAGCTCAACTGGCAGAGCATCAGACTCTTAATCTGCAGGTTCCGGGTTCGAGTCCCGGGCGGCCCACCACAGCATCAGAAAATGAGCCGCTGATCAGCACTTCACTCCTCGAGGTACTGGTCAGCGGCTCATTTTGTGCCCCCCTTGAAGCCTGCGCGCGGCTCAGTGGTCCATGAGCTCGTCAGTGACCCATGAGCTCCACGGTGTCGAAGAACTCGTCGAGAAAATCGTTGAAGTCCTCGACGTCGTTCTGCTGGCGCAGCCGGACCTGGCTCAGCCCGTCGAAACGCACTTCCCCGCACATCCGCAGCTTCACCTTGCGCCCCGTGGAGAGGGTGATCTCTACAACATCATCGTCGGCGGACATCGCCGCGAGGTTGGTGAGGTTCACCGTAACAGGCATGGACGGCCGAACGTCCTCCTGGTCCGACCCCTCCCCCGCGGATATCGCGTGCACACGAGCCAGCGCGGCTTCCAGGTCAACCGGGCACAGCACCATCTCCAGAGGACCCCGGCGATACCCCACCAGCAGGTGGGGCGCCTGGGCCACGGTCTCCTGAGCCGAGGGCTCTGACCCGCCGGTGGCTTCGCCCCCGGTCTCCCCACCAAGCAGATTCTGCGCGTACAGAATGTTGTAGGAGCCGAAGTTCATGACCGAGGCGTCGAAGGCAGCGCGCAGGGCCGCCACAAGCTGCTCCTCCGCGGCGCTGCGGTCGGTGTGGATGACCATGGGATCAGTGTAGAGAGGGGGTGTGACAACCACGTTATACGCTGGTCACAGCCCGACATCTACAGGTTTAAAGGAGCAGCTATGTCCGAGCGTCTTGCCTCCGGCGACACCGCACCCGACTTCACCCTCACCACTGCCACTGGGGACAGCGTCTCGCTGAAGGACCTGCGTGGCCAGAAAGTCATCATCTACTTCTACCCCAAAGCCTCTACGCCCGGCTGCACCACCCAGGCGTGCGACTTCCGTGATTCCATGGCCTCCCTGCAGGGCGCCGGTTACCACGTGCTGGGAGTCTCGCCGGATCCCGTGGCCGCGCTGGAGAAATTCACCGCTGACCAGCAGCTGACCTTCCCTCTGCTGTCGGACGAGGACCACTCCGTGGCCGAGGCCTATGGCGCGTGGGGCGAGAAGAAGAACTACGGCCGCGTCGTGGAAGGACTGATTCGTTCCACCATCGTCGTGGACGAGAACGGCGTCGTGGAGCACGCGCTTTACAACGTCAAAGCCACTGGCCATGTTCAGCGGCTCAAGGACAAACTCGGCGTCTGAACCGAGCTCCGAGGACGTGTCGGCGAGGGCGACACCTCGGCGTGGGGCCGGTGAGCTTGTAGACTGGTCCCTCGCACGCGCGAGTGGCGGAATTGGTAGACGCGCTGGATTTAGGTTCCAGTGTCTTTGACGTGCGGGTTCAAGTCCCGCCTCGCGCACCAGACAGAACATGCCCCACTGATCAGGCTCAGGTTCCCGTGCCTATGTGGCAGGACATAAGCCCAGGCCGGTCTTCACGGATCGGGGTCGACGCGGTCCGTGAATTCGTCGCGACAACCGGCAGGTCCCTCGGCGCCCCCGGGCCCTGAGCACCGGTAGAATTCTGCCAATGGCCACAGTGAATCGCAGGGGTTTCCTGAGCGCGGCCGGTCTGACCGGCGCCTCAGCGGCGCTGACCCCCTATCTCCCCTTCAGCGCAACCGACGAAACCCCCTCCTCTTCCCCCTCCCCCGATGCCGACCCCGCGGATAAGGGAACCATTGTCATTGCGGCCACCTCCCGCGTCCGCAGCCTCGACCCCGCCCTGGCCGTAGACACCGAGTCCGAACGCATCTGTCGGCAAATCTATGAATCCCTGATCGGCATCGACCGTGAGACCGGCGCCGCGGCACCGGCTCTGGCCACCGAGTGGGAAGTCAGCGACGACGGCCTGACCTACACCTTCCAGCTGCAGCCGGACGTGACCTTCCATGACGGCACGCAGCTGAGCGCCGACGTCGTCGTCGCCAATATTGAGCGCTGGGGTCGCCTGAACGAGATCTACGGCACCGAGGCCGAGAACGGCACGTCTCTGGCCTTTCCCTCCGTCTTCGGCGGTTTCCTCGATAGCGAGGAATGCGTCCTGGAGTCCGTGGAGGCCGAGGACGAGACCACAGTGGTGCTGACCCTCACCGAGCCTGTCTCGTATCTGCTGCAGGCCCTGACGCTGCCGGCCTTCGGAATCGCCTCAGCCGAACGCATCAGCGACGACGACCCCGATCTCCTCGAGCGCGAGCCCGCCGGCTCCGGGCCGTACCGCCTCACGGCCCGCGAGGACGGCAACGTGACCCTGGAAGCCTTCGAAGAGTACTGGGGCGGGGCTCCCGCAGTGCCGCGCATTCAGGTGAATTCCGTACCCAAGTCCTTCGACCGGCTTCGAGACCTGACACGGGGAGCCGCTGATGTCTATGAATACATCACCGCGGACAACCTTCGCCCGCTGGTGCAGGCAGGGCGGCAGATTCTTCAGCGTGACCCCTTCTCCATCCTCTACCTGGGCTTCAACCTCGAGCACCCGGTGATGTCCGATCTGACGGTGCGCGAAGCAGCAGCCCGAGCAGTGGAGCGCAACGAGTTGATGGCAGGGCTGTTCCTGGACGGGACCCGTCCGGCCCACCAGTTTGTTCCCGCCGCCCTGGGCGTGCATTCGGAGGAGGTGCCCCGGTACAGTCGCAACCTTGCCGAGGCCCAGCGCCTGCTGGAGGAGTCGGACTACGACGGCGAACCACTGGTCTTCTACTACCCAATGCGGACCACCCGCTCCTACCTCCCCCAGCCCGAAGCAGTGTTCGCCCGCATCGCCCGGGATCTCACCGCCGCCGGGTTCGTCATCCAGCCGCGGCCCGTCGTGTGGGACGAGGGGTATCTGGAGAGGATGCTCGGAGACGACCAGCGCGCCATGCATCTGCTGGGGCGCAACGGCGGATACCGTTCGCCCCACAGCTTCTTAGGCCCCCTCTTCTCCCAGTCCACGGCCGAGTTCCGCTATGACAGTGAAGAGCTGCGCCAGCTTTTGGCCGAGGCCCGTGCGGAGCTGGACGATGAGGCCCGCGACGAGCTCTACCGACAGGCGGCGGACATTCTGGCAGCGGACATGCCGGCGGTGCCCCTGGTGTACCCCATCTCCGGTCTGGCTCTGGGATCGAAGGTCGTGGACTACCCGATGTCACCGGTGCTTCACGAGCGTTTCGACGACATCGTGCCCTCCTAATTTCATGGGGGTCTCACGCCGCGGGTAAAGTCAAGGGCGAATCCGACTCTCACCAGTTGAGCAGTTTCACCAGTTGAACAAGGAGAACCTGTGGCCACGTCACCGTCGACCAGCGCAGCTGACCGTTTCGATGTCATCCTCATCGGGGCGGGCATCATGTCCACCACCCTGGGGGCCATCCTCAAGGAGCTGGAGCCGAACTGGTCGATCGGCCTCTTCGAGAAGCTGGACCAGGCCGGACAGGAGTCCTCCAACCCGTGGAACAACGCGGGCACCGGCCATGCCGCCCTGTGCGAGCTGAACTACACTCCCCGCGGTACCGACGGTCAGATCTCCACCGTCAAGGCGCAGGGCATCAACGAGCAGTTCCACGTCTCCCGGCAGCTGTGGTCTCACTGGGTGGAGAACGGCACCCTGGGCTCCCCGCGCACCTTCATCAACGCCCTGCCGCACATCAGCTTTGTGTGGGGCGATGAGAACGCGCAATACCTGCAGGACCGGTACGAGGCCATGGCCGCCCAGCCTCTCTTCGCCGATATCGAGCACACTGAGGACCACTCAGTCATCGGCGAGTGGGCGCCTCTGCTGACCCGGGGACGCGATTCCTCTCAGCGCGTGGCAGCCTCCAAGTTCGCCTCCGGCACCGATGTGGACTTCGGATCCCTGACCCGGCAGCTGGCCACGCACCTGGACTCCGCCGGGGTGGACATCCGCTACCGCCACGAGGTCACCTCCATCCGCCGGGGCACCGACGGTCGATGGCAGGTCACCGTGAAGAACTCCGCCACCGGCGAGAAGACCACCGCCAACTCACGCTTCGTCTTTGTCGGCGCGGGCGGCGGTGCTCTGGGTCTGCTGCAGGCCTCCGGCATTGAGGAGATCAAGGGCTTCGGCGGCTTCCCGGTCTCCGGCAAGTTCCTGCGCGCTACCGACTCCGCGGTGGCTGAGCAGCATCACGCCAAGGTCTACGGCCTGGCGTCAGTGGGCGCTCCTCCCATGTCGGTGCCTCACCTGGACACGCGCTTCGTGGAGGGTCGCCGCACGCTGATGTTCGGCCCCTACGCCGGCTTTTCCACGAACTTCCTCAAGCACGGCTCCTTCCTGGACCTGCCGCTGTCTGTGCGTCCGCACAACCTCGTGCCGATGCTGCAGGTGGGTAAGGACAACACCGACCTCGTCACCTACCTGGTGAAGGAAGTCACCAAGTCCCGCAAGGCCAAGATCGAGGAGCTGCACCGCTTCTACCCCGAGGCCGACGGCGACCAGTGGGAGCTCATCACCGCCGGCCAGCGCGTGCAGGTCATGAAGAAGAACGAAAAGGGCAAGGGCGTGCTGCAGTTCGGCACCGAGCTGGTGGCTGCCGGCGACGGTTCGATCGCCGGCCTGCTGGGTGCCTCCCCCGGTGCCTCCACCGCGCCGAGCATCATGTTCAAGCTGCTCGAGCGCTGCTTCCCGGCTCAGGCTGAAGGATGGAAGCCCCGCCTGGAGCAGATGGTGCCCTCCTACGGCCGCCTTCTCAATGACGACCCCACGCTCCTGGGCGAGGTCACGGCCGCCACTAACAAGACTCTGCAGCTCGACGTCTGAGATGGGCAGGCTCCGCTACCCCGCGCCTGAGTCGTTCCGGACTCCGCGGGGTATGACGGTGCATCGCTGGGCACCGGCTTCCGTCGAGGACGGCGTGGAGCCGGTGCTGCTGATCCACGGCTTCGCGTCCAACACGCTGTTCAACTGGGTGAAGACCGGGTGGCTGGACCCGTTGGCCGACGCCGGACGAGAGATCCTCTCCGTGGACCTGCCCGGCCACGGAGCCTCCTCGGAGATAAACCCGACAGGCCTGCGGATCCCTCACCTGGTGGCGGATCTGGCCGAGGTCATCGATCAGGCCGGCGGCACTGCCGCAGTGCACGGATACTCGCTGGGGTCGCGTATTGCGTGGGAGTTGGCCTATGAGCACGACGACGCCGTCGCCTCTTTGGTCATGGGCGGCTCACCGGTCACCGACGAGGTCTACCGGGTGGATGCCGAGCAGGCCCGCGCCTGGGCGGCGGGCGGGGAGGAACCGAGCGATGAACGGACTCGCCGATTCATTACCGTGGCCGCGGCTCTTCCGGACCAGAACCTGCCGCATGTGGTGGAACTGCGCCTGAGCCTGGCCCAGGACCGTCTGGATCCGACCGCTAAGGTCCCCACGGTGCCTACCCTGGTGGTCGCCGGAGAACGCGACTCCATCGCTGAGGGCGCTCATGCTCTGGCCGATCTGGTCGCCGGGACCGGCAGCCCCTCGGAGTTTGTCCCGCTCCCCGGACGTACCCACGTCAACGCTCTGACCTCGGCCACGTACAAGAGCGCAGTCCTGGAGTTTCTCGCCGGGCACCGTTCAGGCTGAAATCCTCCGCGGAGGTTCGTCCTGCTCCTCAGCGGGCAGCCGCACAGCCAGCACCGGTGTGGTGGCTGCGGAGAGCACGGCGGCCAGACCCAGCACCCCCGCGGTGGAGAACAGGCCCACCGCGAATCCCAGCACCACAGCCAGCACCAGACTCAGGCGGTTCACCGCCGTACTGCGCAGCGGGCGGGGCAGCACGGGCGCGCTTGCACCGGCGAGCAGGGAAAGCACTAGCACCACAGGGGCAGAGGCCCAGGGGTTCTGCGCGCCCAGCAGGTTGTCGATGGCGGGGATCAGCACGATCAGCACCGCCGTGTGGCCGATCCCGGTCAGCAGCAGGATGTTCCGCACGGAAAACCGTCGGCCCATCCACCCTGTGGCCTGCGGTGCCCACCACAGGATGGCGAACGTGAGCAGCATGGTCAGGACTGCAAGCAGAAACGTCCCCTCATCCGTAATCGCCAGCGCCAGTGCCGGCAGCAGCAGCACACGGGGCAGCTGGACAGCGGCCCTCAGAAGCCTGTCCCCGGCATGAGAACCGTTGTGCCGACCGCGGCGTGCTGAAGCACCTTCGGGTCCTGTGTCAGCGCTGCCCGGCAGCGGGGCGCTCACTGCGGGGCCCGCACTCTCAGAGTCGATCCGTGGCGCTGTTTGATGACCTGCAGCTGCGCGGGGATCTGGCGGTGCATTTCGCTGACGTGGCTGACGACGCCCACGCGCCGCCCCTCACCCTGGAGGGCGTGCAGCGCCGTCATGACGGCCTCGAGAGTCTCCTCATCCAGTGACCCGAACCCTTCGTCGATGAAGAGGCTGGACATGCTGATCCCGCCGGATTCCGCCTGCACCACTTCAGCCAGCCCCAGCGCCATAGACAGGGAAGCCATGAAGGTTTCGCCGCCTGAGAGCGATGAGGTGGGCCGCTGCTCGTCGGCGTGCTCGTCATGGACCTTCAGATCCAGCCCCTGCTGGCCGCGGCCTCGGGTGTCGTCATCGTGGAGCAGCTGGTACCGGCCCTCGGACATCGCGTGGAGGTGACGGCTGGCCGCCTCTGCCACGCGCTCCAGCCGGGCGGCAAGCACAAAGGCAGTCAACGTCATGCGCAGCGGATTGTCCGGCCCGCTCCCGTTGACGGTGGCCGCCAACTCCGCGCGCTGCAGCTGTTCAGCGGCCAGGGTCTCCCGTTCGGTGAGGGCCGCGTCCAAGGATGACAGGCATTCGTTGACCGATTCCGCGCGAGCCTCGAAGGTGGTGAGGGCACGCTGAGAGTCCTCCCAGTCCTGCTGGGCGCGTTGAACCAGCTGGTCCGCCTCGCGGAGCTGCTCTTCGCCGGGCAGGTTCTCTCCCGCGTCGTGCCGTCTACGTCCTTGGGCAACCTCGTCCTGCTCGCCCTGGGCCGCTAGACGCTGCTCCTGAGCCTCGAACCTGCGCACCTGGGCGCTGAGCTCCTCAACCGTCTCGGCACTGAGCAGGGCCCCGGTCAAAGACTCTGCGGTCGCGAACGGCGAGGTCACCAGCTGGCGCTCCGCAGCCCGATGCGCCGTGGCCTCCTGGGAGGCGGCGGTCTCGGCCTGCCGGACGGCCCTTCGAGCCTGATCCAGAAGACTGTCAAGACCGGCCAGTGCCTCCAAGCGCTCATGCACGGTGGGGTGGGTCCCCCTCAGCTGTGCCAGGGCTGTCTCCAGCGACTGCGCTTCGTGTTCGAGCCTGCCGATCTCCGTGGTCTGAGTCTGCACTGTGTGCTGAGCCTCGGTCAGCTGCTGACGGGTCTCCCCGATCTGGCTGGTGAGCTGGCCCAGCTCCTCGCGCAGTTGATGCTGCTCGCGCCGCCGCCGTCGTACAGCGCGTTGGTCATCCTCCGCTGCACGTGCACGCTCCTGTGCTTGCGCTGCTGGGGTTTCGGCGTCCTCACCCAGGGTTGTCAGGATTTCGGTGAGCCTCTCCTGGGCGGCCTCAGCGACCGCGCGGGCGCTTTCCGCTGCTCGGCGCGCAGAATCCAGGCGGGCCTGGGCCTCCTCGACCTGTTCCTGGGTGGCGGTGTCGTTGCCGGGTTCGTAGGGCTGAGGGTGCTCACTGGATCCGCAGACCAGACACGGTTCTCCTGGACTGAGCTGGGCTGCCAGATGGGCTGCCATATTGCGCAGGTAGCTGCTCGAGGCCGCCCGGTAGGCCTCTTCTGCCGCGCCCTGGGCCTCGTGGTGCAGGCGCTGTTCCTCCTCGGCGTCGATCAGGCGCTGCTGGGCTGAGTCTCTGCGCTGAACCAGCTCCACGAGCTGGGCCGCCCGGGAAGTGCGCTGACCAGCCTCCTCCAGCTCAGCATCCAGCGCGTCGAGGTCAGCAAGGCCAGCCTGAAGCTCCTGCTGCTGTGCCTGTGCTGCATTCAGCGTCTGCTCCAGGCCCGCGGCGGATTTCTGCGCCCGGGAACGTCGAGCCTGGGCGGTTTCCTGCTCGTGGACCAGGCGCCGGTGACGGTCTTCCAGGTCGGCCGCGTCCTGCTCGGTGAGCCGCGACCGCAGAGTCACGAGTTCCTCGTAGGCGGCCTCAAGCTCGTCGCCGGCAACTTCTGCTGTGCCCTCGGCGATGATCTGCCGGGGCTGAATGTCCTCTTGCTGGTGGAGCGCCCGCTGCGCGACGTCAGCCGCAGCCAGCGCACGTTCCTGAGTCTGGCGCAGCTGCCGGCTCGCGTGCTCCGCGGCGTCGAACCACTGCTTCACCCCCGTGGCGGTCTCGTGGTCGCTCAGCTGGGCGCGCATCCGTGTGATCTCGGGATGTCTCTGCGCCTGGGCTTCCAGGGCCCGCCGGTGCTCGGCGTAGGCCAGCAGCTGCCGGCGTGCAAGGTGAAGCTCCTCGGACCGCGCGAGGGCCTCGTCGCGGCGTTCGGTACATGCGCTCAGTGCCGCGGTCAGCACCTGGTGGTGATGCTCAGCCGCCTCGTTGACCGCTTTGCTGAGATCCGGTACCGGGATTTCCCGAAGATCCGGATCCTGGTCCTGCGCCTGCTGGGCGCTGTTCGGCTGGGGAAGGGACAGCAGCACCGCTGCGTCCCGGCGTAACGACCCCGAGAGCACCTCGATCCGACCGTCGATCTCCTTAACCTGCGTCTCCGTCTCACGCGCCAGGTTCCGCAGGTGCTCCTCGACCGCGCGGAATCTGTCAGTGTCGAAGAGTCGCTCCAGGAGCGCCTGCTTCTCTTTGCTGTTGGCGTGCAGGAACTGAGCAAACGCTCCCTGGGGCAGAAGGATCACCTTGGTGAACTGCGCCATGTCCAGGCCCAGGAGCCTGCGAATTTCGTCGCTGGCGGCCTGCACTCCGCTGGTGAGGGGCTGATACTCCTGGCCGTCAAAGATCTCCAGGGTGACGCTCTGGTTGATCTGGCGCCACTGGGTGGCATCACGAACCTGGGGGCGGTAGTGCTGCGGAGTTCGGCGGATGCGGTAGCGGTTCTCACCGCTGGTGAACTCCAGCAGCACATACGGCTCACGTTCGGCGGGGGCGTGGTGGGACTTCAGCAGATTCTTGTCTCGCTCCCCGGGCACGTCCCCGTAGAGGGCGAAGGTGATGGCGTCCAAGATGCTGGTCTTGCCCGCACCGGTCTTGCCCTGCAGAAGGAAGAGGCCGTCGGCACCGAGCGCGTCGAAGTCCACGCTCTCGGTGCCGGGAAAGGGACCGAAGGCGCACAGGGTCAGGGTGTGCAGCTTCATCGGATACGCACCGCCTCAAGGGTCTCCTCGATCACACGCCGCTCCTGGTCGCTGGGGCCACGGTCACGGACATGGGCAAGGAAACCAGCAATGATCTCAGCATCGCTGGCAGCACCCTCGACCTTCGCCGAATAGGTGCTGCTGGAACGGACCCGCCCCTCCCCTTCGTAGCTGAAGGTGGCCAGATAGGGGTAGGCCTCGCGGACCCTCTGGTGGGCACGTTCGGGTCGCTCAGGGTCGGTGAGCTTGATCTGCACGTACGCGTCGGACCAGGCCTCAACCGTCTCCGGGGAGAGGATTTCCTCGATCGTGCCCTGCAGCTTCTTCACCTGCCGGCCGATCCGCCAGCCCAGGGGCGTGATGGCTATAGGAACGTCCTCGTCGACCGCTTCGGTCCGGACCAGCTCCGCACGCTCCGCTCCATTCTCCGCGGGGTCCTGCGCTGGTCGGGTGTCCAGCAGCCATGCCCCCTTGGCCTGATCCGCCTCCGAGAAGGAGTAGGTCACGGGTGAACCGCTGTAGCGAACCGTCGGGCTCAGTCTCTGCCGTCCGTGCAGGTGTCCCAGCGCCACGTAGTCAAATCCGCCGAAGAGCTCCAGCGGTACCACTGACAAGCCGCCGATGGTCTCCTCATGATGCTCGGGAACATCACCCGCGCGAGCCTCCACTCCGATGTTGCGCTCCGAGTCGGTCGCCACCCCGGAGGCGGCGAAGACATGCGCCATCAGCAGCACCCTGTCGATATGTTCCCCCACCTCACGGCGCTGGCGAAGGTCGGCACGGACTCGCCCGAGCACCTCATTCATCACGGCGGTGTGATGGGCCCGTGCGCAGCCCAACTGCGCCGCATAGAGCTGCGGCTCCAGATACGGCACCCCGTAGACCAGGACGCGCTCATCACCCTCGGCGAGTTCTACGGGAGTCCAGGCGTCTTCCAGAGCGCTGCGAATATGCACCCCCGAGGCCGACATCAGGCCGCGGGCAAAGCCCAGGCGCGCCGCCGAGTCGTGGTTGCCGGAAGTGATGATCACGTTGGAGCCCAGCTCCACGAGCCGCAGCAGGGCATCCTCCAGAGCTTGAACGGCCCATTCGGGAGGAAAGGCCCGGTCATAGATGTCTCCGGAGATCAGCACGGCATCGACGCCGTGCTCCTGAACCGCAGCGCAGACGGTGTCGAGCATCTGCTCCTGCTCGGCGCGCAGAGCATAGCCGTGGAAGCCCCGTCCGAGGTGCCAGTCAGAGGTGTGCAGGATCCGCATACCTCCACGCTAGCGACTGGGTGGGACATCCCCTCGCACCACGCTCAATCATGACGCCCTCAGAAGGTGACATACCCTTGAACACGTGACACACGATGAGGCGCTGATCAGTCATGTTGAGCAGGCAATGGCTCAGGAATTTCCCGAGGCCGACCAGAACGAGGCAGTGACCGTCCATGCGGAGCTGCTGCACCGGCTGTGCCTGGCCGACGGGCTCCTGGAGGTCCTGGAGTGGACGCGCCAGGGCACCGGAGCGGATCCCATGGCCTGCATGTGGCTGGCGGGGCTGCGCTGGTACCGGCTAATGAACGGGGGCTACCCTCCGAAGGCGCCCGAGCCGCCCGAGCGCCCGACCGATCGAGCCCTGGGACTGCTGCTGCGCTCAGGCGCGGTGCAGGTGGCTCCCGGATCCTCCGGCACGGCGGTAGCCGGGCTCTCCTCCGGCGAGATGGCCTACCCCTCTGCCCCCGCCCAGCCTGAGGCGGACGACGACGGCGTCCTCCTGCGTCTGGCACCCCTGGCTCTGGTGCCCTATATCGACGAGTCCATGCGCATGAACTGGACCGAGCAGGCGGTCTGCCTGACCCACGGCAGCCCGGAGCTGGTGGCACGAGCCCAGGAGCACGTCCGTCATCTTCATCACCAGCTGAGTGAAGAACCCGTGCAGACGCAGCCCCAGCTGCCCGGGATCGGCCTGCTGGGCGTCGTCGTCGAGGACTTGGGGCGCCGCTGGCGCGAGGTTACATCCCCGCGGCAGTAGCGTTGCTCAGCGCGGCCGGCAGGGGCGCGAGCCCCTGGGGCCATTCGGCTCCGATGAGTTCGCGGAAGTCCTCCTCGCACAACACCCGAAGCGGTTGTCCGGAGTCGCGGCGCCGAAGCGCGTCCCTGGCCTTGCTGCTGCGCAGCGGCTCGCACGCCTCCGGGTCTGACATATCGGAGGGTTCGAACCCATCCCCCACCACAAGCAGGCTGGTGCTTCCGGTCACGCGGGATGAGGTGCTCGCCCCCAGCCGCGCACAGAGCTTCTTGGCCTCAGCCCGTGGGATGCCCAGATTTCCCGTGAAGACCACGTGGTGCCCATAGAGGGGATGCTGGGGATCAGCCTCTGCACTGACCTGCGGGTTTCTGCCTTCGTCCTGCCAGCGCATTAGGTCGGGCAAGCTCTGGGGGTCGATGTCGGGAATCCGGGAGTCGAACAGGTGGGCGAAGGCCCGGACCTGCCGTGTGGCTCGGGACTCCCGGTCGCGGATCCCTTCCCAGGAGGCCAGCTCGGTGGTCTCCACCCCGCAGGAGCCGAAGAGCGTCTCCAGGGTGGCCTCCTGCCGGCGTCGGGCGATGTCGACGACGATTGCCGCGCAGGCTCGCGCGTCCTCCAGCGCCCAGTGGTGGCGGGTCAGTTCGTAACCGGCCTCTGCCGCTGCTTGTGGCAGCGCATGGGATGGAATCTCGTAGGTGGCACGGGAGAGGCTCACCGAGCAGAGGCAACGCATCCCGGGGCAGTCCAAGCCGGAGACTTCGAGGGAGGATTCGAAGACCTCCAGGTCGAAAGCGGCGTTGTGGGCCACCAACGTGTCCTCACCGATGAAGTCGATGATCTCTCCGAAAACCTCACCGAACCGCGGGGCGTCCGCCACCTGTTCGGGGGTGATGCCGTGGATGGCCACATTGCGGGGATCGAACCGGTCAAAGCCCAGTGGCGGCCGCATGGTGGTGTAGAACGAGTCGACTTCTCTGCCGTCACGGATGCGCACAAGGCCCACCGCACACGGGGAACCGCGGAAGCCGTTGGCGGTTTCGAAATCCACTGCGGTGAAGTGCAGTCCGGGGACGCCTCTTACGGGATGATGCTGCTGGGAGTCGTGCATCTGCTCTGCTGGGCGCCTCACCGCGCTGCCTGCAGCACCGCCGCGATCCGCGGCGCCAGAGCGGCGAAAGCCTTGCCACGGTGGGAAATGGCGTTCTTCTCCTGCATGCTCAGCTCGGCGCAGGAGCGGGACTCCCCGAGCGGCTGCAGGATCGGGTCGTAACCAAAGCCGCCGTCTCCGCGGGGTGCGCGCAGCAGCGTGCCCTGCAGGCGGCCGTGCTCGACGTACTCATCCCCAGAGGGCAGCACCAGTGATGCGGCGCAGACGAAGGCGGCGGCGCGGTGCTCATCGGAGATATCGGCCAGCTGTTCCAGCAGCAGCTGCAGGTTGGCCTCATCGGAGGCCTGCGTGCCGGCCCACCGGGCCGAGAAGATGCCGGGAGCTCCGCCGAGGACCTCGACGGCGAGCCCTGAGTCGTCGGCCACCGCCGGTAGGCCAGTCTGCCGCGCCACTTCGCGTGCTTTGATCAAGGAGTTCTCCTCGAACGTCACACCGGTCTCGGGGATCTCGCTGCAGCCGGCGGCTACGGCGTCGATCACCGCCGTCTCCAGGTCCACCGCCTCCAGGCCGGGCAAAGAGGCCAACAGCGCACGCAGCTCGCGGACCTTGCCCTGGTTCCGCGTGGCCAGGACGACCAGGGCCCCGGTCGCGCCGGCAGGGGTTGTCTGCTCGATCACTTCGACAGTGCCTCGCGCTGGATCTCGGCCAGCTGGCCGGTGCCGATGACGGCCAGGTCCAGAAGCTCATTGAGCTGGTCTCGGGAGAACGGCACGCCCTCGGCGGTGCCCTGGACCTCGACGAAGTCGCCGGATCCGGTCACCACGACGTTCATGTCCGTGCCGGCGGTCGCGTCCTCCCCGTAGGGCAGATCCAGCACCGCAGTGCCGTCGGGCAGGACCCCCACTGAAATGGCTGCCACCGAGTCGGTGAGGATCTCCGCCTTCTTGGAGATGTGGCCCTCGCCGCGGGCCCATTCCACCGCGTCGACCAGAGCGACGAAGGCGCCAGTGATCGCGGCGGTGCGAGTGCCGCCGTCGGCCTGGAGCACGTCGCAGTCCAGGGTGATCATGTTCTCACCAAGTGCCTTGGTGTCGACCACGGCCCGCAGGGAGCGGCCGATGAGCCGGGAGATCTCGTGGGTCCGTCCGCCGATCTTGCCCTTGACGGACTCCCGGGAATTGCGGGTGTTGGTGGCACGCGGAAGCATGGCGTACTCCGCGGTGACCCAGCCGGTGCCGTTTCCGCGCAGCCAGCGGGGCACATCAGATTCGAAGCTTGCGGTGCACAGCACCCGGGTATTGCCGAATTCGATGAGCGTGCTTCCCTCGGCGTGCTCAGACCATCCGCGGGTGATCTTCACCTCACGGAGCTGATCGATGGCACGGCCGTCTGCTCGGACGTAGTTCTGTGTCACGGTGTGCGGTACTCCTGTTGCGTACGTATCAGATCTCGTAGGTGGTGCCGGGCACCGTGGTGCCCAGCTCGCCGTCGTAGTGCTTGGCGGCGTGGGACCGGACCACCTTCGCATCGGTCCAGACCGGGATGTGGGTCAGCAGCAGACGCTTGGCTCCCGCCCGGGCCGCCATCTGTCCCGCCCGCGTGCCGTTGAGGTGGATGCCCTCGATGTGGTCGTCCCGTCCGTCCTCGAACGCAGCCTCGCACAAAAACAGGTCTGCGTCCTGGGCCGCTTCGACCAGAGAGTCGCAGGCATCAGTGTCACCCGAGTAGGTCAGCGTCTTAGTGACACCGTCCTCAGTGACCTGGACCCGCAGGGCATAGGGTTCATCGATGGTGTGCCGGACCTTGATGGGGGTGATGGTGAAGGGCCCCACGGTTTCGGCCTGACCCGCAGTCCAGATGTGGAAGTCGAAGTCGGCGTCCATCGTCTCATCTTCACCCAAGCCGTAGGCGGAGGTGATCCTCTCGTGGGTGCCGGTAGGACCGTAGACAGGGATCTTGTCGCTGGGCCAGCCCCCGGGCCGCCACCGCACAGCCACATGCAGGCCGCACAGGTCCATGAAGTGATCCGGATGCAGGTGGCTCAAGGCGACGGCGTCGAGGGTCTCAAGCGCAATATGCCGCTGCAGGGCGCCGATGGCGCCGTTGCCTAGGTCCAGGATGATCCGCCAGGTGCGCCCCTGATGCTCGGCCGAGAGCAGGTAGCAGGAGGCGGGAGAGGCTGGGCCTGGGAAGGAGCCGCTGTTTCCGACAATCGTCAACTTCATAGGCTGATGCTGCTCCCTTACGGTGCTCGGTCTGCTCTAACGTGCTGTTCGTGGCGAGGCTGTGGTCAGCATAGCGACTACTCATCGGGCAGTACATCGAGCATCGCGGAGAACAGCGTTTCCTGCAGCCAGGTCAGAAATGTGTAGATCTCCGCCATGAAGGTCTCCGTGGTCTTGGCGCCACCGTCCACCGCCATCTGGTGGATCTGCTCGGCATCGTCCTCGTCCTCAATGCCCAGCCGCACGGAGAGAGTCAGGCGCAGGTCGTTGAGGGCCCGGCCGAAGATGGGAGCCTGCTCCTCGCGCAGCCGCACCGGGGAAGATTCTAAAAGCATGCGCGCTGTGCGGAGATCCGAGATCTTCGACTCCCGCAGAGAGGCCTCGGACAGGCGCCGGAACTGGCCCGCCTCGCCCCTGTCAGAGGCGTGATCCGGGGACCAGGCATCGGGCAGCAGGCGCGCGAGGACCGGATCCTCGGGCGGGGCCATGCCGGCGTCGGGGACCTCCTCACCCAGCCCCTCCAGCTCCCGGCGGAAGTGGGCGAAGACGTCATCGTCTTCGGCCTGGGAAGAAGCGATCTCAGAAGGTTCAGAGCCTGCGGTGGAGGCCGCGTCGTCGTCGTGCTGCGGGGTCTGAGGCCGCGCCTTGACCTCAGCAGCCCCGCTCACCTCAGCAGCCCTGGCCTCCAGCAGCTGAATCACGTCGGCGCAGAGACCGGAGATCAGGCGACGTTCGTGGGCGTCGAGGTCTGCGGTGTATCCACGAGTCGTGGCGCGGAAGGCGCGGGCCATCAGGCCTCCTCAAGAGTGGCCTGGAGGCCGTAGCTGTGCATGGCGGTCACATCGCGTTCGGCCTTCTCCCGCGGTCCGGTGGCCACTACCGCACGGCCGTCGTGGTGGACCTGGAGCATGAGCTGGTGCGCTTTCTCCTTGGAGTGGCCGAAGTAGCTGCGGAAGACCCATGCCACGTAGGACATCAGGTTCACCGGGTCGTTCCAGACCACGACGTGGTACGGGTGGGCCGCGAAGACCTGCTCGGAGACGTCCGTGTCCTCACGCGGGAGGGTGGCGGAGGGGGCGGAACTCATACAGGCCATTCTACGAGCCGGGGCTAGGATGGGGACGATGACGGAATCCTCTGCTCTGCTGACCGACCAGTACGAGCTCACCATGGTGCAGGCGGCGCTGCTTTCAGGTGCAGCGCACCGCCGATGCGTATTCGAAGTCTTCGCCCGCAAGCTACCGGCAGGTCGGCGCTACGGGGTAGTGGCCGGAACCGGGCGTCTGCTGGAGGGTCTGCAGCGCTTCAGGTTTGGCACCTCGGAGCTGGACTTCCTCTCCTCCACCGGCGTGTTCGACGACGAGACCCTTCACTACCTCAGCGGCTACCGCTTCTCCGGCACCGTGCTGGGATACGCGGAGGGCGAGACCTACTTTCCGCACTCCCCCGTCCTTCGGTTCGAGGCGACCTTTGCCGAGGCCTGCGTGCTGGAGACCTACGTGCTCTCGGTGATGAACCACGACTCGGCCATTGCCTCCGCAGCTTCCCGCATGACCGTGGCGGCCGACGGCCGGCCGTGCGTGGACATGGGATCCCGCCGAACGCAGGAGCACTCTGCGGTGGCAGCCGCGCGCGCGGCCGCGGTGGCCGGATTCACCGCCACCAGCAACCTCGAGGCCGGTCGCCAGTTCGGGCTGGACACCCTGGGCACCGCCGCCCACGCGTTCACCCTGTTGCACGACTCCGAGGAGGAGGCCTTCCGCGCCCAGGTGGAGGCGTTTGGCCCCGGCACTACGCTGCTGGTGGATACCTTCGATGTGGAGACTGCCGTTCGCCGGGCAGTGGAGATCGCCGGGCCTGAGCTGGGCGCGGTCCGCTTAGACTCCGGCGATCTCGTGGAGCAGGCGCACTGGGTGCGCCGGCTGCTGGATTCCCTGGGCAACACCTCCACCAGGATCATCGTCTCCTCGGACCTGGATGAGTACGCTATTGCCCGCCTTGCCTCCGCTCCGGTGGATTCCTACGGCGTGGGCACCCGTCTGGTGACCGGGTCCGGTGCGCCTACCGCCTCCATGGTCTACAAGCTCGTGGAGCGCGACGACGACGCCGGCACCCCCGTGCCGGTGGAGAAGGCTTCCGCCGGCAAGACTGGCCGGGCCGGGGTGAAGCACCCCGTGCGCACCTTCGATGAGCACGGGATCGCCGAGGCTGAAGTGCTGGGGGTGGGCGGCGAGCCTAATACTGAAGGCAGCTCCGCCAGGTCACTTCATGTGCCCCTCATCGTCGACGGCGAGCTCCGCCCCGGTCATACCGGGTCTGAGGCAGTACGGACCGCACGGGAACGCCATGCCGAGTCCCTGGCAGAACTTCCGGCTCAGGCTCACCGCCTCAGTGATGGGGACCCGGTGATCCCCACGATCTTCTCCTGAGCTGCGCTGCTCCCGTCGTCGCATGACGGCCCCGGCGGTCACTGCTGGGCTTCTCGCGGTCCCTGCCTGAGCCCTAGACTGGTGGCATGGAGGCTCTGATCATTGTTGATGTGCAGACGGACTTCTGCGAAGGCGGCTCGCTGGCGGTAGAGGGGGGCGCGGAGGTCGCAGCCCGCATCTCGGAGTTCCTCGAGGACGCCCACGCCGAGTACGAGGCCATCGTGACCACCCAGGACTGGCACATCGATCCGGGCCGGCACTTCTCCGACTCCCCGAACTTCGAAACCACCTGGCCCGTGCACTGCGTGGCCGGCTCCCCCGGCGCCGAGTTACACGAAGACCTGGACACCGATCACGTCGATGCCCGATTCCTCAAAGGCATGTTCTCCGACGGCTACTCCGGCTTCGAAGGCCAGCTCGGAGATCCCGAACGGGTCGGCATCCTCGAGGGCGAGAAGGGCATTCGTGTGGAACCCTCCGACGTCGTTCCCTCGGGCTCCCCGGAGCTGGACACGTGGTTGCGTGATCGCGGCATCGACTCGGTGACGATTGTGGGTATCGCCACCGACCACTGCGTTCGGGCCACCGCACTGGATGCGACGGAGAACGACTACCGGGTTCGGGTGATCTCCGACCTCACCGTTGGGGTGAATGAAGATCGAGTCGCTGAGACCTTCGATGAGCTGCGAGAGGCCGACATCGAGGTAGTCACCCTCGACGAGCTGGAGCTCTAGCCCGGCATTCACCGCGGGCGGTTCAGGTCATCCCATTCCCAGCGCACCAGTCGCCGCCCCGTGTCACGGATGGCCTCTTCCCTGCGCACCTGGGCCCAATAGACCTCCCCCGGTGAGGTCTGGGAAAGCCGTGACGCCTCGGTGAACTTAATTCGCCCATCGAACTCACCGACCACTCCTTCCCGCATCCACTCAAAATCCAGACGCGCCGTTCCGCCGTCGGGCAGCCGTAGTACCGTCTGCAGCTGCGGCGGAGCGAAGCCGAGTTCATCTATCAGCACCCGCGATCGGGACTCTCCCGGCGACTCACTGCGCGGGTCAGCAAACCCCAGCGCCCGTTCCCACGCAGCCCGCGCCCGTGATGACCACAGCCATTGCTGCGCCTCCGCCAGCGCGTCGCGGTCGAGACGCCCCAGCACCGATCGTCCGCCCAGGACCGCGTCCAGGATGACCACAGCTTCCTGCGTCCCCAAGCGGGGCACCGTGTCCATCAGAACCAGGGGAAGAGGCTCCACCTGCACGCGGACTTCCCCTCCGCCGTCGAGCCTCACGTCCGGAACTGGCAACCACCCTCCCCCGACCCGCACCTGCTCCCGAAACAGACCCCGGAAGCAGTCCGCGTTGCCCGTACGAGGCACCGGAGGACGCACCGTGCGCACAGGGATCAGCCCTCTGGGGCCGGGGCCTCCGCTGACTCCCGCCCGGGAGTCGCTGCTGGCTCGAGCATGGACCTCTCGGGTCAACCCCAGCAGCGGAACGCCGTAGAGCACCAACGCGGTCTGTCGGCAGAAGATGCGTGCTGGACGCTGCAGTCCCGCTGCGGCCGTCATCGCCAGATGCCGGCTCCAGGGCGGGGCTTGATCCCACTCCGCCCGGCGCAGAAACACTCCGGGGCGCAGCGTAAGGAGCTCCCCGCGCCGCACCGCACGCAGGGCGGTGGCTCGGGAACTTCCGTCGGTCCGGGGATGAATAATGTGCAGACTCACTCGAACAGCGTGACCGACGGCCTAATCACCGTAAGCCGTAGCAAACCCATCCGAGAAGATCACGGGAGGTTGGCCGAGGAATACACAACTTGGGGAAATGACGCTCAGGATCGGCGGTGGCCCGGATCAACGGCGAACCGATCAGCGATGCTGAAACACCACCAGGCGTTCACGATGCACGTACTCCCCCAGCGATCGCGAGAGTTTCAGTGCCGGCGCAGATCAGTCCGGCGGTGAAACATGTGCGAGCGCTGTGGCACCGACAGGTCGCGGGGCGGCATTCACGGGCTACTTCATGCCCACAAACCACTGCTGCAGCTTCTTCAGCCGCGCCTCCAACTGCGCCTGGGTCGCCTGGCCCACCGCCGGCCCGCCGCAAGCATCACGCAGCTTGGTGTGGATACTGCCCTGGTGCATTCCGGTTTTCGCCGAATACGCCGAGACTGACTTGTTCAGACGGTTGCGCAGATCCTTAAGCTGCCGATGGTCGACGACGTCAGCCTGGCGCTCAGCCGCTGCGGGCCGGCGCTTGAGCTGCTGCTGCTGGTGCTTGCGCAGCAGCGTCGAGACCTGCTCGGGCTCCAGGAGACCAGGGATGCCGAGGAAGTCCATCTCCTCCTCGGACCCCACCGCTCCCCCGAGGCCGAACTCGTCACCGTCGAAGAGCACCTTGTCGAAGGATGCGTTGGAGCCCAGCGCGGCGAAGGAGCCCTTGGTGAGCTCTTCGCTGGCGCGGTCCTCCTTCTCCGCCTCGGCGAGCATATGCTCCTCGGGAATCCCGTCCTGCTCCTGGGCCGACTCGGGCACGGCGAGCGCATGGTCGCGCTCAGCCTCCATCTCATTGGCGAGGTCCGTGAGCACGGGCACCGAGGGCAGGAACACACTGGCGACCTCGGCCTTCTTGCGCAGACGGACGAATCGCCCGATCGCCTGGGCGAAGAACAGCGGGGTCGAGGTTGAGGTCGCGTAGACCCCGACGCAGAGCCGCGGCACATCGACGCCCTCGGAGACCATACGAACCGCGACCATCCACATTTTGGAGCCGTCAGCGCTGAACTCGTCGATCCGGTTCGACGCTTCCTTGTCGTCGGAGAGGACCACCGTGGTCTTCTGGCCTGTGAGACGGTCCAGCTGCGCCGCATAGGCGTGGGCGGCTTCGTGGTCCGTGGCGATGACCAGGCCCCCGGCGTCCTCGATCTTGTCCCGGACTTTCAGCAGGCGCTTGTGGGCTGCGGCGAGAACGGCAGGGATCCACTCCCCTTCAGGGTTCAGCGCGGTCCGCCAGGCGTGCTGGGTGATGTCCTTGGTCGCGGCGCCGCCGAGCTGCGCTTCCATCTCTTCACCGCTGGAGGTGCGCCAACGCATGTTCCCGGAGTAAGCCATAAAGACCACGGGACGCACCACACGGTCCTTCAGCGCCGGGCCGTAGCCGTAGGAATAGTCCGCACGGGACCTTCGCACCCCGTCGGCGTCCTCGACGTAGTCCACAAAAGGAATCGGCGCGGTATCCGAGCGGAAGGGCGTACCCGTCAGCGCCAGGCGGCGCACCGCCGGGTCGAAGGCCTCACGCACACCGTCTCCCCAGGAGAGTGAGTCACCGGCGTGGTGGATCTCATCGAAGATGACAAACGTGCGCGCGGCCTCGGTTTTGTTCCGGTGCAGCGCGGGCTTGTTGGCCACCTGGGCATAAGTGACCGCAACACCGATGAACTGGCGTCCGTGGCGGCCGTCGGAGTTCTTGAAGTTGGGATCGATGGAGAGGCCCACACGGGCGGCGGCGTCCGCCCACTGCCGTTTGAGGTGCTCGGTGGGCGCCACGACGTAGAGCCGATTGATCTCTCCGGACTCCACGAGCATCTTGGCGACGCGCAGAGCAAACGTGGTCTTACCGGCTCCAGGGGTCGCAACGGTGAGGAAGTCCCTTGGCTTCTTCTGGATGTAGAGATCCAAGGCCTCCTGCTGCCATTGACGCAGGGTGCCGGCGGTGCCGTGAGCGGCGCGGTGCGGATAGGCTGGGGGGAGATTGGCACCGACAACAGTGCCAACGTCGAAGAGGGTGGGCCCGGCCTCGCTCGGTGGTGTGTTCACGCCTCAGTTCTTGCCGAAGCCGAAGAAACCGCGGCCGCGTCCTTTGCCAGAGCCGGAGTTGTCCCCGCCCTCGCCGAAGCCTTCGTAGATTTCTTTGCACTCCGGGCAGACGGGGAACTTCTTGGGGTCACGGGAGGGGACCCACACCTTGCCGCAGAGTGCGACGACGGCGCCGCCCTCCAGGGCGGACTCCATGATCTTGTCCTTCTTCACGTAGTGGGCGAACCGCTCGTGATCCCCGGGCTCGCTCAGCTGCTCCTGGTGCTGGCGTTCGATGGTCGCAGCACCGCCGGACGCCGGAGCGGCGGCCGGATCAGCAGTGTGCATCCAGAACGTGTGAGCGAGAGTCATTGAGTCAGCCATACTCACAAGTTTACGAGATGCCTCTGACAGATGCACTGCCGGTCCCGCGCACCGTGGCGCACTACCTCAGTAGGCCTGCACGTACTGGAAGAGCTCCGGCTGGCTGCGATCATAGATCCTGCCGCCCCAGACAATCCCAGCCCACGTCAGCAGTAGACCCTTGAGCAGGGTCACCGTGACGAGCACGACGCCGGCCCACGCAGCGCCGCTGACAGCGTAGATGATCAGCAGGACGAGTTCAGGGAGCATGAGCGCCACAGTCGCCATCATGGAACCGAGCTGGATGACCATCATGCGCCCGCCCGCACCCTGCGGCTGCTTGAACGGTGAGTCCCCCGGGCGGGGTGTGGGATAGACCAGTCGCGCGGAAATCACCGAAGAAAGCCCGACCATCGCCAGCAGCATACCCACCGCCAACGAGGTGACGATGACCAGGTGCCAGGCGTTCTCAGCCCAGATCATCGGCACCGCGGAGGCCAGCACCGTGAAGGGCAGGGCAAAGCTCAGCAGTGCTGCAGCCCGCCCCAACCGGTCCTGAAAGCCGGTGACGCCGGTGGTCACGTGCAGGGCGAAGGCCGTGTAGTCATAGGAGATGTCAGCGCTGATGGCGTATCCGAGCATCCAGGCGATGAAGGGCCCGATGGCGTAGAGCGGCCAGACAGCGCCACCCTGCCAGTGCAGGAAGACCGCGACGAAGATCATGGCCGGCACGACGATGAGCGAACCACCGTAGCGCGGATCGCGCAGCCAGTAGGTCATGGCACGTGCAGCCACAGCACCCCACGGCGTGGCCGGAAAGCGGCCGAAGAAGCCGAGCTTGCCCGCCTTGTTCTCCCGCGTGCGACCAGCGGGGACCGAAGGCCGCTCGGTGATCTTGACCAGACCGGCCCTGATGACCAGGGCGGCGACGACGGCGGTCGCCAGCAGCACTGCCAGGCGCAGGGCGAACGGGCCCCAGCTGCCCGTGGCGGCGTCGTATGGCAGCGCCACTCCCGCGGCTAAGGGGGTGTAGGCGACCCATTCGGCGATAACAGGCAGCGCGTCCCAAATGGAGTCGAAGACCTGCAGCAGGCCCATCATGATCGGGTAGGCCATCACGGCGACCCCGATGCCCAGCACGGCGACCAGATCGCGGGCGCGGCGCCCGGAGAACCAGGCGGCCGCGGTGGTGGCCACCGCCTGGGAGATCAGGCAGTAGGTGACCAACAGCACCGGCACGCTCAGGACCGCCACAAGGAGAGCGGCAAGGTCGAAGCGCCACAGCATCGTCTGGCCGATCAGCCAGATGAGAGTCAGCCCGGCACCGATGGAGACCATGCCCGCTAGCACCAACCCCTGGATGAGCCGGCTCCGGGGCACCGCATAGGTGATGAACTGTTTCGGGTCCATCAGGGCATCGCCGGCGAGAAAGAGCGGGGCGATAAGCCAGATGAGGGACGCCAGGGTGCCCCAGAGGACAGAGACCAGGAAGCTGGTCTCTGCGTCGGCATCTGCTCCGGTCATGATCTGCTGCAGCACCACGAAGGCGACCACACCGAGACCGTAGAGTCCGCCAAAGATCGTGCCCAAGACGGCCCAGGTGGAGCGGTTGAGAGTGTTGAGCGTCAAGCGCCACTTCAGGCGAATCAGAGTCGCAACCATGACAGCTCCTGCTCCCCTGCCTCCAGGCCCACCAGTTCCACGAACCGGGTCTCCAGGTCCGAATCGCCCCGGACCTCCTCCACGGTGCCGGAGGCCAGGAGCTGCCCGGCAGCGATGATGCCGACGTGGCTGCACATGCGCTGAACCAGGTCCATGACGTGGCTCGAGAGGATGACGGTGCCTCCGGAGGCGACGTAGGAGTCCAGCAGCCCACGGATGGTGCGTGCGGACACCGGGTCCACCGCTTCGAATGGCTCATCCAGCACCAGGAGCTCGGGCGCATGCACCATGGCCGAGGCCAGGGCAATCTTTTTGGTCATACCCGCCGAGTAGTCCTGGACGAGTTTGCCGGCGGAGTCCTCCAGCCCGAGGACCCGCAGCAGGTCGGCGGTGCGCTCTGCGACGAGGTCGCGCTCCATGCCGCGCAGAAGTCCTGCGTAAGTCACCAGCTGCTCGCCGGTGAGCTTGTCGAAGAGGCGTACGCCGTCGGCAAGCACCCCCATCCGCCGCTTGGCCTCTGTGGGGTGGGCCCAGACGTCGACGCCGGCAACCTCCACCTGGCCCTCATCCGGACGCAGCAGACCGGTGGCCATGGACAGTGTGGTGGTCTTGCCCGCGCCGTTGGGGCCCACGAATCCGTAGAAGGACCCTCGCGGGACTTCCATATCCAGATGGTGGACGGCGGTCTTGCCGCCGAAACGTTTGCTGAGACCCCGTATCGCCAGTGCTGCGTTCTCCATAAGGTTCAGCCTAACGGCGCAGCGCCTCCAGTCCATCAGCCCATCGGATGATGTGACGAGCTACGCCTCGCGGGACCAGTCCGTGGGCCCGGGGCGTCTCTCCCGCCCGCGGGACCAGCGCTTCAGGCGCGAAGGCGGGCGTCAGCCCGCCGAGAGCGCGGCGGGGTCTCCCCGCCCGCGGGACCAGCTCAGAACAGCGCCGAGGCAAGCTTCTTGCGGGAAGCAGCCACGCGAGGGTCGGAGTCACCCACGATGCTGTAGAGCTCCACGAGGTGCTTGCGCGCGGTCTCGCGGTCCGGTCCAGGGTGAGCCTGGATGAAGCGGACAAGACGAGTGAAGGCGTCCTCGACGTGTCCTCCGAGCACGTCGACGTCGGCAACGGCCATCTGTGCCTGCACGTCATCCGGGTTCTCTGCAGCGCGCTGGCGCACGGCCGCGAGGTCCACGTCCTGCGTACGCTGCATCAGGCGGACCTGCGCGAGGCCGAGCTTGGCTTCCTCGTCGTCGGGCTTCTCCTTGATGGCCTGCTCGTAGGCGGCTACGGCACCTTCGTAGTCCCCCGCCTCGAGCGCCTCGTGAGCCTTCCGGTGCAGAGGCGGCATCTCGGGCTCCTGCTCCGGACCTTCGCCCCCTCCGCGCTTGCCCTGCGGCGGCAGAGTTGCGGTCACCCCATTCTGGGTGGCCAGCTGCAGGATCTGGGTGACGACCTGGGGCAGCTGCTCTACGGGTGCGCTGGCGTCGAACTCACCAATGGGCTGACCGGCCAGGAACGCCGTCACCACGGGCAGCTGACCTGCCTGCTGTGCGAGCTCGGGCGAGGCGGCCACGTCGATGGCCGCGAGAAGGATGCGTCCGCCCTGGGCGTCGACAGCGTCCTCCAGGGTGGAGCGGAATCGCGCTGACGTCTCATCCGCGCCGTGAAGCAGCACCAGAACGGGCGCCTGGGCGGAGAGCTGAACCAGCTGCTGCAGCTGCTGAGGCTGGGCGCTGACACACCACGTATCGCGTCCCTCGCCGCCCTGCCCCTGGGACGAGGGCTGAGACTGGGAGGACGCAGCCGGCGTACCGGCGAGCGAGGACAGGTCTACCGCGCCTCGTGCATTGACCGGGCGGGCACTGCCCGAGGCCGATGGATCAGTGTGCGGGGGCTGGGACACTGTGAAGCTCCTCTTTGGATGACACGGGGGCTGGACATACTGTCTCTAGACTACTGCGCCCGCCCCACTGATGTGGGACGGGCGCAGTCGATGGGAAGCGTCCTGCCTCGGACGAGGGCCGGGTTTAGGCCTCTGCGTCCTCCTCAGGGGTCTGATCGGCGTCGGTCTCCTCCGCCGGTTCGTCACCCTCGGACTGGGTGTCCTCCTCGGGTTCCTCGTCAGAGTCCTGAGCATCCTCGTCGGCCTGCTCCTCGGACTCGTCCTGGTCCTCAGTCTCCTCGTCCTCGTCCTCATCGCGGACGGCGGGTCCGGGGTAGCCTTCGAACCACTCCGGCTCGTCGATGGAGGCGTCCATGGTGAGCTCGTGAATGCCGACGAGCTCGATCTGGCCGCCATCGCCGTAGTCTGCGGGGATCCGCACTACAGCGGACTGGAGGGTCAGGATCTCGGTCGGGAAAGTGGTCCAGTCGGTGCCGACAAGCTCCTCCACCAGGTCATAGTCCAGGAAGATCGTGTCTCCGTCAGCCAGGGGTGCCATCTGCATGATCAGCTCGAAAGAGCCGGCGACGACGACGGAACCGTCGGGAAGCTCCAGGGCGGTGAGCTCCTCGTGGACCTGCGGCTCGGGGAAGCTCAGCTCGGTGGCCTCCATGGCCTCCTCCAGCTGGGTGAAGTAGCCGTGGAGGTCATCGATGTAGCTGCTGGGAGCCACACGCTCAGCGAAGTCATGGTCGCTGTCAGCGAAGAACTGGGAGAGTCCCTCAAGGGCTGCGGCAGGGGTCAGGCCGTTGTCCTCGTTGTCCAGCTCGACGGACTTCACGCCGCCCTGCTCCGTGGCGATGACCGGAAACGCGTCGTAGTCCGAAGGCATCAGGGAGAAGTGCGTCAGGCGATAGTTCTCCCGGGCAGACTCCTGCTCCAGCACGAGCACCTGGCGCAGAGAGGTCTCGGGGTGTTCGGTCACCACGATGGCCTCGCGGGGGAACTCGGTCTCGCTGGTCACCGCAGCCGAAAGGACCTCGGTTCCGATGGGCTGGGGCATGGACGTTTCTGCAAGCTCGTGATTGCGGTAGGCCAGCTCACGCACCTGCGCGGCGTGACCTGCGATCCGGGGCTCGAGCAATTCCGCGTCACCCGCTTCATCAGCCTCAGCGGCAGTGACAGCGATGTCCTCAAGGATGCGCTCCAGCTGGGAATCCAGCAGCACGGAATGCTCCTGTTCCAGCTGCGGGGCCTCGCCCTCGGCCTCTTCCTGCTCCGCCTCAGCCTGATCTGTCTGGCTCTGCTCGGCACCTTCCTCAGCAGGAGCGGTCTCCTCCGCCTGAGCGGGCGCGGCGACGCCCACCGCGGCTCCCAGCGCGAGGGCTCCGGCGGTCAGCGCGGCGAAGAACGAGCGTCCGGAATCACCGCGCTCGGTATCGGTTTCGGTGGAGGGCGTACCCTCGGACTCCTGTGCAGGGGTTTCGCCCGTCACCGTGGTCTCCTCAGCAGGCACCTCTGCGGAGGTGCCATCTGTCTCGTCGTCTTCGTGGCGCTCTTCGCGGTCGCGGCGTGCCCCAGCAAGGGCCCAGTACAGCAGTCCGAGAGCCAGCAGCAGCAGCAGGCCACCCAGGACCAGCATGACGGTTGCGCCAGTAGTGTCGTTATCCTCGGTGATCGTCATCGAGATCTGTGAGGGTGCAGCCTCAGTGCCGTCGCGGAAGACCAGCACGGACCACTCACCGCCGTCGCCCTGGGTGTTCCACTGGTAGGTGTGCTCACCCTCAACGGTCTCGGTGACGACCCAGAGGTCAGAGCCGGCCGGATTGGGGGCAGTCTCCTCGCCCTCCACGCGCTCGGCGGTCAGCTGGGCCTCCTGGTCCTCACCCGAGGCTTCTTCGTACCCGTTGACTAGCACGTGTGAGGTCTCGCCGACCCATGCCTCCACGTCGTGGGTGCGCCCGAGCGCGAGAGTGTATTCACCCTCGGCATCGATGGTCAGCTCATCACGACCGGCCTCGGAGTCGATGACGTCGTCGGTGATCACGGTCAGGGGTGCGTCCTCCAGCTCTTGGCTGGTGACGGTCGTGGAGTCCTCGGGGGCCCACACAGTGAGCTGGCCGAGGCCCAGTCCCAGCAGGAGCAGTCCTGCGAGGAAAGCGGCTATGGCGGAGATGAATCGCACGGTAGTTGGGTGTCCTTTAGATGGCAGCGTGGTATGTCAGCGGTCAAGACTAGCGAAGGTAACGATACGATAACAAATCTGTACGCTCCCTGGAAGGGACCCGACCGCGAGTGTGTGTGGCACGCGATAGCGGGCATCTCGTGCAGGAGGCACCGCCGCTCGTTCACGTCCAGCCTACCGGCGGGCAGCCGCCGCTAGGTTTGGGAAGATAGAACCATGGGCAGAGGAAAGAAGCGCAGCGCGGGCGGCTCGAAGTGGCAGCGCGAACACCGTCCCCTCTCCCCCGGGCTCTTCGCCCCCGGCGGCATCAGCACCGGAGTGGTGCGACGACGCGACGGCGAGTACCACGTGCGCTATATCTCCGGCAGCGCCGCCACCAAGACCTATACGTGCCCAGGCTGCGGGCTGAGCATCGCCGCGGGTACCGCTCACGTGGTGGCGTGGCGGGCCGATTCGATCATGGGAGACGAGTTCGCGGCTTCGGAACGCCGCCACTGGCACTCTCAGTGCTGGAGAATCGCCTGAGGTGTCGCTGCGCGCCGGATAGGCTCAGAACAGTCTGGACTCCGCGTCGTCCTCGCCCTTCATCTCCTCATAATCGAGGACTACGCAGCGGATACCTCGATCCTCGGCCAGCGTGCGTGCCTGCGGCTTGATCTGCTGTGCGGCGAACACGCCTGACACAGGTGCCAGCAGGGGGTCTCGGTTCAACAGCTCCAGGTAGCGCGTCAGCTGCTCTACGCCATCGATGTCACCGCGGCGCTTGAGCTCCACCGCGACTGTCCCTGAAGGGCCCTTGGCCAGGATGTCCACCGGCCCGATCGGCGTCGGGTGCTCACGGCGGATCAGGGTGTGCCCCTCGCCCAGGCGCTGGATCTGCTCGGCAAGGAGGCGCTGCAGGTCAGACTCGACCCCGTCCTTCACCAGGCCGGGGTCGGATCCGAGTTCATGGGAGGAGTCATGGTGAACCTCAGAGATGAGGATCTTGAGGGTGTCATCGGACTTATCGGCCTTCACGGTCCAGACTTCCTGGATCCCGGCTTCGGCCTGATGCTCGTCGGGCTCCGTGATGCGCATACGTGCAGGCGGGGACATCCAGTTCAACGGTTTATACGAGCCGCCGTCGGAGTGGATAAGAACGGCACCGTCGGCCTTGACCATCAGCAGCCGTGTGGCCAACGCCAGATGGGCGTTGAGTCGGCCGGAATAGGTCACCGAACATGTCGCAATCACCAGTCGCACAAGCAGAAATCCTAACAGTGGTCATCGTGCCCCACTCCCCGTCGCGAGTGTGGCAACCGGGCGCAGACACCCGAAGGCCCGGACCCCCGCGCGGGGACCCGGGCCTTCGGCTCAGTGAAGTGAGAGGTATGGGCTGAGTCTTCAGCCCTTAGGTGGTGAGGTCGGCGTCGTCGGCCACAATGGTCACCCGATCATGGTCGACGGAGAAGAATCCGCCCTTGACCTGCGCTGTGACCTTGGGACCGGAGACCGGCTCGATAGCGAGCTCGCCCTCACCCAGCAGGGCCAGCACCGGAGTGTGGCCTGGCAGGATGCCGATATCGCCTTCCACGGTGCGTCCGCGGACAGACTTCGCCTTGCCCGACCACACCGCGTGGTCGGTGGCGACGACCTGGACGTCGAGTTCGGCCATGGCGATCAGTCCTGCTTCTGCATCTCGGCGTAGCGACGCTCCACGTCGTCCAGTCCGCCGATGTTGTAGAAGGCCTGCTCGGGGATGTGGTCGAGATCGCCGTTGGCGATGGCGTTGAAGCCCTCGATGGTGTCCTTGATGGAGACCGTCGAGCCCTCCACGCCGGTGAACTGCTTCGCCGTGTAGGTGTTCTGCGACAGGAACTGCTCGATGCGGCGGGCACGCGAGACGATGATCTTGTCCTCTTCGGAGAGCTCGTCCACACCGAGGATCGCGATGATGTCCTGCAGTTCCTTGTTCTTCTGCAGGATCTGCTTCACGCGAGTGGCGCAGTCGTAGTGCTCCTGACCCACGTACTGCGGGTCGAGGATGCGGGAGGTCGAGGTCAGCGGGTCCACAGCGGGGTAGAGACCACGCGAGGCGATCGCACGCGAGAGCTCGGTGGTCGCATCCAGGTGGGCGAACACGTTGGCCGGTGCGGGGTCGGTGTAGTCATCCGCGGGGACGTAGACGGCCTGCATCGAGGTGATGGAGTGACCGCGGGTCGAGGTAATGCGCTCCTGGAGCACACCCATCTCGTCCGCCAGGTTGGGCTGGTAACCCACTGCGGAGGGCATGCGGCCCAACAGCGTCGAGACCTCGGAGCCGGCCTGGGAGAAGCGGAAGATGTTGTCGATGAACAGCAGCACGTCCTGGTTCTGCACATCGCGGAAGTACTCCGCCATGGTCAGACCGGTCAGCGCCACGCGCAGACGGGTTCCCGGCGGCTCGTCCATCTGACCAAACACCAGTGCGGTGTCCTTGAGCACGCCGGCCTCTTCCATCTCGACCCAGAGGTCGTTGCCCTCACGGGTACGCTCGCCAACACCGGCAAAGACGGAGGTACCGCCGAAGTTGCGGGCCACACGGGTGATCATCTCCTGGATGAGCACGGTCTTTCCCACACCTGCGCCGCCGAACAGGCCGATCTTGCCGCCCTTGATGTAGGGGGTCAGCAGGTCGATGACCTTGATGCCGGTCTCCAGCATCTCGGTGGAGCCCTCAAGCGCAGCAAAGTTGGGGGCCTTGCGGTGAATGGGCCACCGCTCGGTGATCTCGAGCTGCTCGGTGGGGATGTCCAGGGTCTCGCCCAGAACGTTGAAGATGTGACCCTTGACCGAGTCACCCACAGGCACCGAGATCGGCGAGCCGGTGTCCTGCACGGGCACGCCGCGGACCAGGCCGTCGGTGGCCTGCAGGGCGATGCCGCGTACCAGGTTGTCACCCAGGTGCTGTGCGGTCTCGAAGGTGATGGTGCGGGTCTCCCCGCCCAGGGTGACCTCTGCGGTCAGGGCGTTGTAGATCTCCGGGATGGAGTCGGCCGGGAACTCGATGTCCACGACCGGGCCGATCACGCGGGCGATCCGGCCGGTCGCACCCGGTGCCGGGGCCCCTGCGGGGCTCTGTTCTGCAGTAGTGGCAGTCATCTCTCTCACTTCACTTGATCTTGGATGATGTCAACTTGTGTCTTAGGAGGCCGCCAGCGCGTCGGCACCGGCGATGAGCTCGGTGAGCTCCTGAGTGATCTCGGCCTGGCGAGCGTTGTTGCGCAGCAGCGTGTACTTGCGGATCAGCTCGTCGGCGTTGTCAGCGGCGGACTTCATGGCGCGCTGGCGAGCGGCCAGCTCGGAGGCAGATGCCTCGAGCATCGCGGAGAAGATCCGGGACTCGATGTAGCGCGGCAGCAGTTCGTCCAGCACGTCCTCAGGGCTGGGCTCGAAGTCGTACTGCGGAAGGAACTGGTCGGCACCCTCCGCGTCTTTCTCCACCACTGCCAGGGGCAGCAGGCGGTGAACGACTGGCTCCTGCTTCACCATGGACTGGAACTCGGTGTAGACGAGGTAGAGCTCGTCGACGCCGCCCTCCTCAGTAGCCTGGGTGAAACGGTCCACCAGTGTGGTGCCGATCTCCCGGGCAGTGGACACCTCAGGGCTGTCGGTGTTGCCGGTCCAGACCTTGTCGTACTCCCGAGACCGGAAGTCGTAGAAGGCCTGCGCCTTGCGGCCATACAGATAGGGGCGGACTTCCACACCGTCGGCCTTCAGTCGAGCCACAAGGGACTCGGAACGCTTGAGCACGTTGGTGGAGTACGCTCCGGCCAGGCCTCGGTCGCTGGTCATGATCAGCACAGCTGCGCGCTTGGGCTCGGCCACCTTTTGGGTGAGCACGTGCTCCACGTCATTCTGGCTGGCCACGGCCGAAACGGCGCGAGTGATGGCCTCCGCATAGGGGGTGGATGCCTGAGCACGAGCGCGCGCTTTACCGATGCGCGAGGTCGCGATCAGCTCCATCGCCTTGAAGATCTTCTTCATCGACGACGTCGACTTGATCTTCTGGCGATAGACCCGGATCTGGGCTCCCATGCTTGTCCTTCCTCAGTCGGTGGAGAGATCACCGGTGACGGGGCGTCGGCGCCCCGTCACCGAGTGAAGCAGAATCACTTCTGCTTGGCGATCTCTTCCTGGTTGATGTCCTCATCGCTCAGCGCCTCGGCCTGCTCGTTGCCCACCAGGGACTGAGCACCTTCGGACTGGAAGGCCTTCTTGAACTCCACGATGGCGGACTTCAGGGTGGAGACGGTGTCATCCTCGAGCTTGCCGGTGGAGGCAATGTTGGTGAGCACATCGGTACGGCGCTTCAGGTGGTCGATCCACTCGGCCTCGAACCGCTTCACATCAGCCAGTTCCACATCGTCCAGGTGACCGTTGGAGCCGGCCCAGATGGAGACGACCTGCTCCTCCACCGGGTAGGGGCTGTACTGGCCCTGCTTCAGCAGCTCGGTCTGACGCTCACCGCGGACCAGCTGGCGGCGGGTAGCCGGATCCAGGTCGGAGGCGAACATTGCGAAGGCCTGCATGTCGCGGTACTGCGCCAGGTCCAGCTTGAGGGTGCCGGAGACCTTCTTCATCGCCTTGACCTGTGCGGCACCACCCACGCGGGACACGGAGATACCCACGTCCACAGCGGGGCGCTGGTTCGCGTTGAACAGATCAGACTGCAGGAAGATCTGGCCGTCGGTGATGGAGATGACGTTGGTCGGAATGAACGCCGAGACGTCGTTGGCCTTGGTCTCGATCAGAGGCAGGCCGGTCATGGAGCCGCCGCCCATCTCGTCAGAGAGCTTGGCGCAGCGCTCCAGCAGGCGGGAGTGGAGGTAGAAGACATCGCCGGGGAACGCTTCGCGTCCCGGAGGACGACGCAGCAGCAGCGACACCGCACGGTAGGCCTCAGCCTGCTTGGAGAGGTCATCAAAGATGATGAGAACGTGCTTGCCGCCGTACATCCAGTGCTGACCGATGGCAGAACCGGTGAAGGGAGCAAGGTACTTCAGACCAGCAGGGTCAGAGGCAGGAGCGGCCACGATAGTGGTGTACTCCAGGGCACCCTTCTCAGCAAGGGTCTGACGCACGCCGGCGATGGTGGAGGCCTTCTGACCCACCGCCACGTAGATGCAGCGCACCTGCTTGTTGACGTCGCCGGAGTCCCAGTTGGCCTTCTGGTTCAGGATGGTGTCGATCGCGATGGCGGTCTTACCGGTCTGACGGTCACCAATGATGAGCTGGCGCTGGCCCCGTCCGATCGGGATCATGGCGTCAATCGCCTTGATGCCGGTCTGCAGGGGCTCCCCCACGGACTGACGCTGGGTCACGGTGGGAGCCTGCAGCTCCAGAGCACGGCGGCCTTCGGCCTTGATCTCGCCGAGGTCGTCAATGGGGGCGCCGGTGGGGTCCACAACGCGGCCCAGGAACTCATCACCCACGGGCACGGAGAGAACCTCTCCGGTGCGGGTTACTTCCTGGCCCTCTTCAATCCCGGAGAACTCGCCCAGGACAACCACACCGATCTCGCGGGTGTCCAGGTTCTGGGCGAGACCCAGAGTTCCGTCCTCGAAACGAAGCAGCTCATTCGCCATGGTCGAGGGCAGACCCTCGACGCGGGCAATTCCGTCGGCTGCCGAGATCACACGTCCGACCTCGACTCGTTCGGCGCTGCCCGGCTGGTAGGACGCGGCGAACTCGTTCAAAGCATTGCGGACGTCGTCGGCGTTGATGGTCAAATCGGCCATCTGCAGTCCCTGCTCTCCTCTATCAGTGGCCGCCAACTATGCGACCGTGCGGTTGAAAGTTTGTCTCTCCAGCTGAAGGCTAGCTGGCCAGTTTCCGGTTCAGGTCGTTCAGGCGGGCCGAGACGGTGTTGTCCACGACCTCATCAGCAACCTGAACTCGGATGCCGCCGACCACTGCGGGGTCGACGACGACGTCGAGCTTCAGCTCTCTGCCAAAGTAGCGGTTCAGGCTCGCCAAGAGGCGCTCCTGGTAGGCGGAGTCCAGCTCCTTGGCCACAGTGACCTGCGCGATCCAGCGCTGCTGGCGTGCGGCCACGGCCTGAGCGAAGCGCTCCACCAGTGCGGAGGGACGCACTCCGCGCGGAGAGGTCACCGCCCGGTCGATGAGCAGCCGTGCCCCGTCGGAGACCTGAGGGCTCAGTCGGGCAGCCAGCCTCTGCTTGGACTCGGTAGGAGCCTGAGCGTCGGTCAGTGCCCGCTGCACCTCGTGAGAGGTCAGGACGGTACGGCGGAAACGCAGCAGGGCGCCCTCCAGCTCCTCTAGGCCGCGCAGACCAGAGCGTTCAGCCTGCGCCGTCACCACAGCCACGGCCTGTGTCTCAACGGCGTCGCCGAGGTCCCGCTCCTTGCGGAACCGCTTGGAGACGATGGCCTCCAGGATTCGCGCAGTGGTCGGCTGGACCTTGCTGCCGAAGAGACTGCGCACCACGGACGCGCGCTCCTCAGGTGAGCGGGCAGGGTCCGTCAGCGAGCGGCGCAGAGCCGCCGAGCTGTCGATCACGTCCAGCGCGGCGAAGAGCTCGTCCGCGGTGGCGAGATCGGCCGTAGCCAGAACCGGCTCCAGCTCAGTAGCCAAAGCTGCGAGAGATTCGCTGGTCACCCCTGCCATTACTGAGCCGCTCCTGCCTTGTTCTGCTCGGCGTCAAGGTCAGCCAGGAAGCGGTCCACCACGCGCTGGGAGCGGGCGTCGTCCTCGAGAGCCTCGCCCACGATCTGGCCAGCCAGCTTGGTGGCCAGGGAGCCGACGTCGGCCTTCAAGGAGGCCGCCGCTGCGGCGCGCTCGGCTTCGATCTGCGCATGAGCCTGCTCGCGGATACGGGCAGCCTCTGCGGAAGCCTTCTCCTGGGCCTCGGCCACGATCTGCGCAGCCTCGGTGCGAGCCTCTTCACGGATCGACGATGCCTCAGCACGGGAATCGGCCAGGTTCTTCTCGTACTCCGACTTCAGGGCCTCGGCCTCAGCCTTGGCCTCCTCAGCCTCGTTGATGCCGCCCTCGATCGCGGCGACGCGCGCCTGATACGTGGCCTCGAACTTGGGTACGACGAACTTGATGACCACGAACAGCAGGACGAAGAAGCCGATGAAGGCAGCAGCCATCTCCCACGGGTGCGGGATCAGAGGGTTGGCGGTGTACTCGCCGTCCTCTGCCGCGTGGATCAGTGCAGTGCTGATCATGAATTCACCCATTTTCCTAATCATGAGGCGCCCGTGCGGGCGCCTTCAGGTGCTGTGGTCTGACTTAGAGGAAGATTGCGAAGACGAGTCCGAGAATCGCGAGCGCCTCGATCACGGCGAAGCCCAGGATGGCAATCGGCTGCAGCACACGCTGTGCCTCGGGCTGACGAGCCACACCGTTGATGTAGGCCATGAACACCAGGCCCACGCCCAGTGCGGAGCCGATAGCGGCGAGGCCGTAGCCGATCATGTTCACGTTACCGATGATTTCCATGTGTTCTCTTTCTTGTGAAGGTGCCGGGTTCCCGGCGCTTTCGTGCGGGTCTATTCAGTTAGAAGTCGTAAGTCTGCGCGGCGCTAGTGCGCGTCGGCCTCGATGGCGCCCTGCAGATAGATCGCAGTCAGCAGGGCGAAGACGAAGGCCTGCAGCACCATCAGCAGCAGCTCAAGGAAGTACAGCGGGACGAAGCCGATGAGCACGATGATGCCGGTGGCGTTCAGGAAGATGTTGTCCTGCTGGGTGACCAGGAACTCAGAGCCGGCGGCGGCGATCATCACGATCATGTGACCGGCCAGCATCACTGCCATCACACGCAGTGAGTGCGTCAGCGGACGCACGATGAAGTTGGAGATGATCTCTAGCGGGATCATCACCGGCATGACGTACCACGGCACGCCCGAGGGAATGGTCACCAGCTTGAAGTAGCGCAGGCCGTGCTTCTGGATACCGACGCCGATCCAGGTGAAGTACACGATTCCGGCCATGACGTAGGCGGGACCGGCGTGCGAGAAGCTCGGCATCTGAATGACGGGGATCGCACCCATCAGGTTGTTCACCAGGATGAAGGTGAAGATCGCGAAGAGGAAGGGGATCCAGGGCTTGAAGTGCTTCTCGCCGAGGATGTCGCGGCCCAGCGAGTTCCGTACGAAGGCGTAGATGGACTCGCCGATGAACTGCATGCGTGTGGGAACAAGCGACTGCCGACGAATGGCGAAGGAGAAGAAGGCCCAGATCACCACAACGGAGACAAGAAGGACCAGGCCGTTCTTTCCGAGGAAGCCCTCTCCCCACTCGACGCCCCAAGGAAGAATCTCGGGCAGGTGGGTGTCGTTGATGCTAGGGGGTTGAAACTCGCCTCCATCGGCGGCTCTCAGGGCAAGCGTAAGCAACGCTGGTCCTCTCATCGGTCGTCGACGAAGCCTCAGATGAGGTTCGTTCTGTGCGAGAAGTTAGCAAGTTAGCGCAGGATTCACACCGTGCGCGTGACGCTCACCCTATCAATTCCAAGGTGAACTAGCGCACGTTTGAGGCTGCGGAGACAACACTACTACATTCTGTAGAAGTAGCGACAATGCAGTTCCTCCTGCGGGAAGGGATCGCTGAGCTACTGGTCCTGGGCGGGCACGATACGCAGGCGCATCCTGCTGAAGACGTAGATCGAGGCCGCCTGCCAGACCACCAGCACCGCCACGGCAGCGGATCCACCCCACGCCAGGCTGAGCCAGGCCGGTACGGCGATGACGGTGAGGAACAGCCCCACTCCGATGAACTTCAGCACGAACAGCAGCATGTAGAGCGGGATGGCGAGGTCTGGGACTGTCCGTTCGGCGACGTCCACTGCCCATATTGAGGGCACATACAGTGCGATGACCAGTCCTCCCCCGACCAGCGCCGAGATCGCAGCCTCCGACCCTCCGGCTGCCCACGCCGCCGCGGTCAGCACCAGGAGCGTCGCGGTGCTGCACACAAAGGCGACCTTGAGCAGACGCCACCAGGCACCGTGCTCTGGTGCGTTCCTTCTACCGCCCATGAGCGTCCTTCCTTCTGCGTTCGGCCAGCGCTCGGCGCGCCGCCTCCCGGGTGGCCCTGCGGGCCCGTCGTCGCATCCAGGGCCCCAGCGTGAAGACCAGCGCCGGCCCGAGGGTCAGCGCCATTCCCAGGGAGACCAGCCACCAGGGCAGGAAGTTGAAGGAGACGACGCCGAAGGCAAAGAACCCAGCCCACAGGTAGAGCAGCAGCACCGCCTGCGGGTGGGAGTAGCCGGAGTCGATGAGCTTGTGGTGGAGGTGCCCGCGGTCTGGGCTGAAGGGTGAGGCACCTTTAGCCGTGCGGCGTATCACGGCGAGCATCAGGTCCAGCAGCGGCAGCAGCGTCACCGCCAGCGGAAGCAGCACCGGCATGTAGGCGGGGATGTTCCTGAAGCGGAATCCTTCCCCCAGCTGCCCGACGTCGGCCGTGACCGCGAGTGCCCCGGCAGCCATGACCAGCCCCAGCAGCATCGCGCCGGTGTCACCCATGATCACCGTGGAGGGATGGAAATTATGCGGTAGAAACCCCAGGCAGGATCCCACGAGCACGGCCATTAGCAGCGTGACCAGATTGGAGGCGTCAAACTCGTTGAGGGAGAGCGTCAGTAGATAGCTGTAGATGAAGAAGGCTGAGCCGCCCAGCGCGGCGACTCCTGCGGCCAGTCCGTCCAGGCCGTCGATGAAGTTGAAGGCGTTGATGGTCATGACCACCAGGAAGACCGTCAGACAGGCTTGGACGGCGGGCTCCCCCACTCCGAGCCATCCCACGGGCATGACCTCCAGGCGAATCCCGAACAGCACCAGGATGACGCCGCAGCCGACCTGGGCGGCCAGTTTGATGACCCAGTGGATGTCCCAGGTGTCATCGGCCATTCCTGTGATGACGATGAGCACCATGGCCAGCACGATGCCCGTCAGCGGTCTGAGGTCGCTGAACAGCCCGCTCAGGTAGGGAATCGGCGCAGCCACGGCTAAGCCGGCCAGCATGCCGAAGAAGATTGCCAGCCCGCCCCAGCGCGGCTTAATGGTGGAGTGAATGTCCCGCGACCGGATCGGGGTGTAGATCCCCAGCCGCAGAGCCAGCCGACGGACGGGCGGGGTCAGCGCATAGGTGACCAGCGCCGAGCACGTCAGCACTACGAGGAAGTAGATCATCAGGCGTTCGTGGACCCCGCGGCGTCATCGGGATCAGAGGACGACGCCGGCTGTTCGGGGGAAGCAGCCTCCTCGGACGCGCTATCCGCAACGGGCTCCTCCCCCATTCCGAGGGTCTCAGGCACCAGCGCACGGAGCTCGTGCACGGGCACCCCGCCGTCCCGAACCACCCGGGGATGCGTCCCGGTGCAGTCCACAATCGTGGAGGGCTGGGTCTGGGCGCGTTCGCCGTCGTCGAGGTACAGGGCCACCGAGTCCGCCAGCATGTCGCGGGCCGCCTGAGCGGTCGTGGCTGCGGGCATACCGGTGCGGTTCGCGCTGGAGACAGCCATGGGGCCCACCGCTGAGAGCAGCTCAAGCGCCACGTCGTCGGCGGGCATGCGCAGCGCCACCGTCCCCCGAGTCTCTCCGAGGTCCCATGCCAGCGACGGCTGGGCGCGCAGAATCAGGGTCAGCGCTCCCGGCCAGAAAGCTTCGGCGAGTGTGCGCGCATAGTCGGGGATGTCCGTGGCGAGGGCGTCCATCACCTCCAGGCGTGAGATCAGCACCGGCGGCGGCATAGTCCGATTGCGCCCCTTGGCGGCCAGCAGCACAGAGACGGCCTGCGGGGAAAAGGCATCTACCCCGATGCCGTAAACCGTGTCGGTGGGCAGCACCACGCATTCGCCGCGCCGGATGATCTCCTGGGCAGCGGCCATGGCTCGCTCGCGCTCTTCGGGGGTCCGGCAGTCGATGGTCTCACTCACGCGCTGTATTGTTTCACGTCCGCGGCTGTTTTACTGCGCGATTCGGGCGGAGGTCGCCCGGTCCCGGCCCGAGAGGTCCTGGTGAGTCGCCACATCCGTCAGCGCAGCGTTGGCCTCGCAGATGCGCTTCAGTGCCGGAGCCTGCACCTCGGCATGCTCCACGATGAACCAGCCACCCGGACGCAGCAGCTGCACCGCGGTCTCAATCACCGCCCGGGGCAGCTGAAGACCGTCCTCCCCGCCTCCGTAGAGCGCCAGCTCGGGGTCGTGTTCGCGCACCTCAATCTCGGTGGGCACCATACCGGGAGGAATATAGGGAGGATTAGAGACGACGACGTCGAACCTCATCTCTTCCTCCCCGCTGACACGAAGGCGCTGGTCTGCTGAACCCCGGTCCACGTTCTGCAGCGATGCCCGCAGGGACTCCACGTCACGGAGATCTCCGCGATGCAGATGCACGCGGGCGGAGCCGTGCGGAAGATTTTCGAAGTTCTGCTGTGCCCAAGCGGCGGCTTCAGCGGAGAGCTCCAGGGCGTGAATCTCCGCGTCGGGGAACTCGGCCGCGATCGCCGCAGCGATGGCACCGGATCCGGTGCCCAGATCGATCACCCGGGGAGCGGCGAGACCGCCGTCGGCCAGGACGCGCAGCTGCTGGAGCGTAAGCTCCACCACGGTCTCCGTCTCCGGCCGCGGAATGAAGGCTCCGGGGCCCACGCGCAGCTCAAGGGTGCGGAAGGGAGCGATTCCGGTGAGGTGCTGCAGCGGGATGCGGCGGGCTCGTTCCTCCACCAGCGCCTCATACCGGACGAGGTCGCCGTCTGAGGCCTCCACGCCCATGAGCGCTTTAACCTGCACCTCGGACCTACTGGTACCCAGGACGTGGGCGGCCAGCAGCTCGGCGTCCACCCGCGGTGAGGGGACCCCCGCCTCTGCCAGGCGCGCACCGGCCCTGCGGATCATTCCGGCAAGCTCCACGGCTCGCCCCCTCCCTCTGGTCAACCTTGTGTGGGCACTTCGTGCGTTCTCAACGGGAGAAACGCCCCTCAGAACGCACCAGCTGCCCACACAACTGGGAATCGCTCCGTGAAGACCTACTGCTCGGCCAGGGCGGCGAGGCGCTCCTGCTCATCCATCTGGATGCAGGAGGCGATCACGGGCTCGAGGTCACCGTTCATGACGGCGTCGAGGTTGTAGGCCTTGTACCCGGTGCGGTGGTCCGCGATCCGGTTCTCCGGGAAATTGTAGGTGCGGATGCGCTCGGAGCGGTCCATGGTGCGCACCTGCGACTTGCGGACCGCGGCGTTCTCGGCGTCCAGCTGCTCCTGCTGGTGGGCCAGCAGCCGCGAGCGCAGCACGCGCATGGCCGCTTCCTTGTTCTGCAGCTGCGATTTCTCGTTCTGCATAGCCACCACGATGCCGGTGGGCAGGTGGGTGATGCGCACGGCGGAGTCGGTGGTGTTCACCGACTGTCCGCCGGGACCTGAGGAACGGTAGACGTCGATCTTCAGATCGTTCTGGTTGATCTCGATCTCTTCGGGCTCATCCACCTCCGGCAGTACCAGCACCCCGGCCGCGGAGGTGTGGATGCGGCCCTGGGACTCGGTCTCGGGCACACGCTGGACCCGATGCACTCCGCCTTCGAACTTCAGGTGCGCATAGACGCCCTCAGCGGGGTCGTTGGTGTTGGCCTTGATCGCAACCTGCACATCCTTATATCCACCCAGGTCAGACGGGGTGGAGGAGATGATCTCGGTCTTCCACCCCTTGGACTCCGCGTAGCGGGTGTACATGCGCAGAAGGTCTCCGGCAAACAGTGCTGCCTCGTCGCCGCCCGCGCCGCCCTTGATCTCGAGGATCGCGTTGCGGGCATCGTTCTCGTCGCGCGGAATGAGCATCCGCAGCAGCTTCTCGGCAGCAGCCTCCAGTTCCTCCTGCAGGCGCGGAACCTCGGCGGCAAGCTCGGCGTCGTCGTCGGCGAACTCCTGGGCGGTCTCCAGATCGTCCTGCAGTCCTGTCCAGCGCTTATGTGCTTCGACCACGCCGTTGAGCTGGGCGTAGCGACGTCCCAGCTTGCGGGCCAGGGACTGGTCGGCGTGGGTCTCGGGCTCAGCGAGCCGGGCCTGAAGCTCCTTGTGCTCGGCCAGCAGGTTCTCGACCGAGTCGAACATGCGGGGATTGATCTGAGTGCTCATCCGGATGCGTCCTTAGGTGTTTCGTACGGCGGCGCAGTGTGAGGGTATTTCACCACAGAGAGGGGCCCGTCCATGGCCGGGCTGCGCCGCCGAATGAACAGTGGTTGGAACCGATACGGCAGAAGCCCGGGCCAGGAGCATGTGCTCGGCCCGGGCTTCTGGTGCGACGCTATTTGCCGTTCTCGCCGAGGGTGGTCTTGGAGATCAGCATGAGGAACTCAGCATTGGACTGGGTCTCCTTGATCTTGTTGATCAGCAGCTCCAGACCCTGCTCCTGGTCCAGCCCGGAGAGGACACGACGCAGCTTCCACATGATCTTGACCTCCTCCGGGGAGAGGAGGTTCTCCTCCCGGCGGGTGGAGGACTCGGTGACCGAGACAGCCGGGAAGATGCGCTTGTCAGCCAGGCGGCGGGACAGGCGCAGCTCCATGTTGCCGGTGCCCTTGAACTCCTCGAAGATGACTTCGTCCATCTTGGAGCCGGTCTCCACCAGGGCGGTGGCCAGGATGGTCAGGGAGCCGCCGTCCTCGATGTTGCGGGCGGCGCCGAAGAACCGCTTGGGCGGGTAGAGCGCGTTGGCGTCCACACCGCCGGAGAGAATACGGCCCGACGCCGGTGCCGCAGTGTTGTAGGCACGGCCCAGTCGCGTCATAGAGTCCAGCAGCACGACGACGTCCTTGCCTAGCTCCACCAGGCGCTTGGCGCGCTCAATGGCCAGCTCGGCCACGGTCGTGTGGTCGTCGGCGGGCCGGTCGAAGGTAGAGGCGATGACCTCGCCGTCAACCGTGCGCTGCATGTCGGTGACCTCTTCGGGTCGCTCATCCACCAGCACCATCATGAGGTGAACCTCAGGGTGGTTGGTCTTGATGGCGTTGGCCAGCGCCTGCAGGATCATCGTCTTGCCGGCCTTGGGCGGGGAGACGATGAGGCCGCGCTGGCCCTTGCCGATGGGGGAGATCAGGTCGATCACACGGGGACCGATGGCCTTGGGGTCGTTGGACTCCAGGCGCAGGCGGTCCTGGGGGTAGAGCGGGACCAGCTTGTTGAACTCGACTCGGTCGGTATTCAGGTCCGCGGGACGGCCGTTGACCTTGTCGACTTTGACCAGTGCGTTGAACTTCTGGCGCTTGTTGTTGGACTTGTCCTCGTCGCCGCGGGGTGCCTTGATGAAGCCGGTGACCACGTCGCCCTTGCGCAGGTTGTGCTTCTTGACCTGGGTCAGTGCGACATAGACGTCATTGGGGCCCGGCAGGTAGCCGGAGGTGCGGACAAAGGCGTAGTTGTCCAGCACGTCGAGGATGCCGGCGATCGGGATGAGCTGATCATCCTCGGTGACCTCGGTGTCGTCGTGCTCGGGGCCACGGTTACGTCCGCGGCGGTTGCGGTCGTTGCGGTTGCGGCGGCGGTTCCGGCGGTCATCGCGGTCGTTGCCGTCGCGTCCGCCGCGGTCACGGTCGTTGCGGTTGCGGCGTCCGCCGTCGTCGTCCTGGTCGCTCTCGTTCTGCGAGCGATCGTTCTGGGAGCGGTCATTCTGGTCTCGGTCACCGCGCTGGTCACGGTCGCCGCGGGACTCGCCCTGGTTCTGACCGTCCTGGTCACCGCGGTTGCGGTCGCGGTTGCGGCGGTGGCGGTTGTTGCCCTTGGACTGGCCGCCGTCCTGCTCGTTCTCGGCCTGCTCAGCGGAGCCGTTCTGTCCGCCGTCGTTGGCCGTGCCGGTGTTCTGTGCGGCGCCGTTCTGCTGCGCGCTGTCCTGGGCCTCAGCGGGTGCGGACTCAGCGGCGGACTCGTTCTTGGGCAGCTCGTCGGCCTTCTTGGCCTGGCGATCAGCCACGGCCCCGCCGCGCTGATGGGCGGCGATAGCCTCGACCAGCTGCGGCTTGCGCAGGCGGGAGGCTCCGGTGATGCCCAGCTGGGAGGCAAGGGCTTTGAGCTGGGCCAGCTTCAGGCCGGCCAGACCGCCGTTGGGTGCGTCGGAGGTTTTGGGTGCCTGTTCGGCGTCCTGAGCCTGGGGGGTCTCAGTGGTGGTGTCTGTCACGAAGATTCCTTATCGCGTCTACAGCGTTGAGAGAAGTTCCCCTACGTCACATCTAGCGGGGAAAGTGACACGCAGATGTGGGGCAGCTGAGCAGGTCGGCTCGCGAGAGAGCAGATCATTCAGCTCCCGGATGGGAAGAGTGCGCATTTGCGCGAAAAATCCGCGGTCATCCGATGATCTGGATGATCACCGCTGGATTGCCTCCACTGTAGCACCTGTTGTGCTCAGCGGCAGACTGCGCGGCGCAAAGGTGTCGCCGCCGGTCAGCGTGTCGGCGTAGGCGGTGATGACCTGTGATGCTCGTGCCGTGCCCTCGGAGTCGGTGAGCACAAGCACCGCGGGGCCCGCTCCGGAGATCACCGCGGCCAGGCCGGTGTCCCGCAAGGCGTCCACCAGTCCCATCGAGGCGGGGAACGCCGGACGCCGGAACTCCTGGTGAAGACTGTCTTCGGTGGCTTCGAAGAGCAGGTCCAGATCGTTGGTCAGCGCATGGACCAGTAGCCCTGCACGGGAGGAGTTCTTCGCCGCCTCCGCATGGGCCACCGTCTCCGGCAGCAGGTCGCGGGCGGCCTGCGTGGACTGGACGAAGTTGGGGATCGCGACCACCGTGCGCAGCCCGGGATGAACGCGCAGGGCCGCGGTACGGAAGATGGGCACCTTGTGGCCCCCGCTGGCTTCCCAGGAAACGGCCACTCCCCCGCGCAGTGCGGGAACGTAGTTGTCGGGGTGCCCCTCGAGCCTGGAGCCGATCTGCAGCTTGTCATCCTCGCTGAGCCCGCCGGGAATCAGCTGGTCTGCAGTGAGCACTGCGCACGCCACCGCCGCGGCAGAGGACCCCAGTCCCCGCGAGTGCGGAATGACATTCTTGGCCTGGACCCTCAGATCCGGGAGCTGGTAGCCCTTGGCACCCAGGATGCGCTCGACAACAGCGATCACCAGATGTGAGGCGTCCGAAGGCAGCGTCTCGGCACCCTCGCCTGAGACGACGACGTCGACCGCCGCCTCCCGCTGGTCCGCGCGTGGGGCGGCATCGACTGTCACTTCGTCGTACAAGGCCAGCGCCAGACCCATACTGTCGTAGCCGGGGCCGAGGTTGGCGCTGGTGGCGGGCACGCGCAGTCTGAAGCTCACCGGCTCGCTCAGCGGGGAGAGCAGCGGCTCAGCCGTCTCCCGCAGCGCCTCATGCGGCGCCAGTCCTTGGCCGAGCTGTCCCAGGTTCTGCATGCTCATTCCTTCGTCTCGCTGTGGCTGGATGCCCAGGCCGCTCTACAGTCCCAGCGCCTTGGCCACAGTCTCTACGTCCTGGGGTACCTGGGTGGGAGTCACATCCGAGCCGTCGGCATTCTTCAGCGCCCACTGCGGATCCTTGAGCCCGTGACCGGTCACGGTGATGACGAAGCGTTTGCCGCTGGGCACCTCGCCCGCGGCGTGCTTGGCGATCAACCCGGCTACCCCGGCGGCTGAGGCGGGTTCGACGAACACGCCCTCCTTGGAGGAGAGCCAGCGGTGGGCGTCCAGGATCTGCTCGTCGGTCACGGCCTCGATGACTCCGCCGGACTCATCCCGGGCGGCCTCGGCCTTCTCCCAGGAGGCGGGGTTGCCGATGCGGATGGCGGTGGCCACCGTCTCCGGCTCGGTGATGGGGTGTCCGTTGACGATGGGGGCAGCGCCCGCGGCCTGGAAGCCCCACATCACGGGCGTGGAGGAGGCCGGGCCGTCGTCGTAGTACTCCTGGTAGCCCTTCCAGTAGGCCGTGATGTTGCCGGCATTACCCACGGGAAGCAGGTGGTAGTCAGGGGCATCTCCGAGGGCGTCGACCACTTCGAAGGCCGCGGTCTTCTGACCCTCGATGCGCGCGGGGTTCACGGAGTTGACCAGGAAGACCGGGTAGTTCTCGGCGAGCTTGCGCGCGATGTCCAGGCAGCCGTCGAAGTTGCCGTCGATCTGGATGAGCTCCGCACCGTGGGCGATGGCCTGGGAGAGCTTACCCATGGCGATCTTGCCGGCGGGCACCAGGACCGCGCAGGTCAGGCCCGCCTGGGTGGCATAGGCGGCGGCGGAGGCGGAGGTGTTGCCGGTGGAGGCGCAGACCACGGCCTTGGCGCCTTCGTTGACCGCGGCCGTGATGGCCATGGTCATGCCCCGGTCCTTGAAGGAGCCGGTGGGGTTCATCCCCTCGACCTTGAGGTAGACCTCGCCCTCCACGAGCGCCGAAAGCGCCGGTGCGTGCACCAGCGGGGTGCCGCCCTCGCCGAGCGTGATGATGCGGGTGGACTCGTCCACCGGCAGGCGGTCGGCATACTCGCGGATGACACCGCGCCACTGATGAGCCATTGCGTGCTCCACTTCCCTACTGTTCGACTTCAACACGGAGGACTGAATTGACCGACTTCACCACGCCGAGGCCCTTGAGGGTGGCCACGGTGTCGTCCAGGTCCCGTTCGCGGGCCCGGTGGGTGACAATCTGCACCTGAGCACCGGCGTCGTTGTCGGTGTCGACCTCCCCGTCCACGCTGACGGAGCCGGGCTGGCGCATGGATTCGATGGAGACGTGGTGATCAGCGAGCACCCGGGCGACCTCGGCGATCACGCCTTCACGGTCGGCGACCTCCATGTCGATGTAGTACTGGGTCTCTGCCTGCTCGATCGGCAGGGCAGGCAGCTCCACCTCGGAGGAGATGGCGGGAGCCTCAGCGCTGGGCCCGCGGAGTCGGCGCGCCACGGAGACGAGGTCTCCCATGACCGCGGAGGAGGTGGGGGTGCCGCCGGCCCCCTGACCGTAGAACATCAGCTCTCCGGCGTTCTCGGCGACCACGAAGACGGCGTTGAAGGCGCCGCGCACGCTCGCCAGGGGGTGAGTGCGCGGCAGTAGCGTCGGATGCACGCGCAGGATGGCACCCTCGGCCCGTTTCTCCGCGATGGCCAGCAGCTTGATGACGTATCCGCTGGCCGCTGCGGCCTCAATGTCCTCTGCGGTGACTTCGGTGATGCCCTGGCAGTACACATCGTCGATGGTGAAGGGAGCGTGGAAGGCCAGAGTCCCCAGGATCGCGGCCTTGGCGGCAGCGTCGTGGCCCTCCACGTCTGCGGTGGGATCGGCCTCGGCGTAGCCCAGCTTCTGAGCCTCGGCCAGCGCGTCGGCGAAGGCCGCGCCGGTGGTGTCCATCTGATCGAGGATGTAGTTGGTGGTGCCGTTGACGATGCCCATGACCTTGGTGATGCGGTCACCGGAGAGGGACTCCTCAATGGGCCGCAGGATGGGGATGGCCCCGGCCACGGCGGCTTCGTAGCGCAGCACCGCTCCGGTCTCGGCGGCGATGGCCTGCAGCTCTGCCCCGCGGGAGGCCAGCAGCGCCTTATTGCCGGTGACCACGGCGGCTCCCCGGCCCAGCGCGCGCTCGATGAGTGAGCCGGCCGTTTCCATACCGCCGATGAGCTCGACGACGAGGTCGGCCTGATCGACCAGAGCCTCGGCATCGGTGGTCAGCAGCTCCCCGGGGATCTTCCAGTCACGCGGAGTCTCGGGGTCGCGCACCGCGACGCCGATCAGCTTGACGGGAGTGCCCACTCGCGCAGAGATGAGCTCGCGCTCCTCCACCAGGGTCCGTGCGACCTGGGCTCCGACGTTGCCGGCTCCCAGCAGGCCGATGGTGAAGACATTCGCATCCGTTGCCGCGGGCATGGTCTCCTCGTACGTGTTGGTGAAGCGGGCGTCTCAGGCGGGGTTGAAGCCGGTGTCGCGGCTGAGCATCTGGTCCTCGGTCTCGCGCCGGATGAGCACCTGGGAGGTGCCGTCCTTCACCGCAACGACGGCCGGTCGGGTCAGATAGTTATAGTTGCTCGCTAGCGAGTGGCAGTAGGCCCCGGTGGCCGGGACGGCGAGGATGTCTCCGGCCGCCACAGCCGACGGCAAGTATACGTTTCGGACAACGATGTCTCCGGATTCGCAGTGTTTGCCCACAATCCGAGACAGCGTGTGCTCTCCGGTGACTCGCCGAGAGGCCAGTACTGCCGAGTAGTCGGCGTCGTAGAGCACCGGCCGGGCGTTGTCACCCATGCCGCCGTCGACCGCAATGTAACGGCGCGTGAGGTCGCCCTCGACGACGACGTCCTTCTGCACTCCGGCCGTGTAGAGCGTGATACCGGCGGGCCCGGCAATGGCACGGCCGGGTTCGATGCTGATGCGCGGCACGGCGAGCCCGTGCTCGGCACAGGCGGCTTTCACGGTGGCCGCCAGCGCCTGAGCAATCTGCTGCGGGTGCCGCGGCGCATCGGCCTCCGTGTAGGCGATGCCGTGTCCCCCGCCCAGATCCAGTTCAGCCAGGGTGACGCCGAGTCCCGCCTGGATGCGTTCGAGGAAGGCGATCAGCTTGGTGGCCGCCAGCTCGAACCCAGTAGGCTCGAAGATCTGGGAGCCAATGTGGCAGTGCAGACCCTTCAGCTCCACGCCCTCCGAAGCTAGCGCCCTCTCCACTGCCGTCCACGCCGGGGAGCCCAGATAGGGATTGGCATCCTCGGCCTGGAAACCAGGGACCGGGGTCAGGGACAGTCCGAACTTCTGGTCCTCATGGGCGGTGGCGATGTATTCGTGGGTCGAGGCGTGTACGCCGGGGGTCAGCCGCAGCATCACGGGCGCAATGACTCCCAGGGCGGTCGCAATCCGAGAGATGCGCTCAATCTCATCCAGGGAATCAGCGATGATGCGTCCCACGCCGGCCTCCAGGGCACGGGTGATCTCGGCGTCTGACTTGTTGTTGCCGTGCAGGCCGATGCGCGAGGGCGGGACTCCCCCGGCCAGGGCGATCGCGAGCTCACCGCCGCTGGCGGTGTCCACGCACAATCCCTCCTCAGCGGCCCAGGCGGCCACATGGGTGGAGAGAAAGGCTTTGCCGGCGTAGTACACATCAACCTCAGCCTCGGGAGCGAAGGCCTGCGCGAAGCTGTCGCGGAAGGCTGCCGCCCGGGCGCGGAAGTCTGACTCGGAGATGACGTACAGCGGGGTCCCGTGCTTCTGGGCAAGTTCAGTGACGGACATGCCCCCGATGCTCAGTTCGCCGCGGTCGTTGCGCAGCGCGTCGGAGGGGAAGAGCTTCTCCTCCAGGTCGTCGGTGTTCTCACGTGCGCTGAGCCATTCGGGGGCCAGCGAGTGGGGCGTGGTCATGGGGTGCTCCTGCCTCGCTTGTCGCTACATCTTCTCGGGCGCGCTGACGCCGAGCAGCGCCAGCCCGTTGCGCAGCACCTGGGCGGTGGCGTCGTTGAGCCACAGCCGCGTGCGGTGCAGGTCGGTGACATCCTCCACACTGCCGTCCTCGTGTGTGCTGGGCGACATGCGGCACTTGGCGTACCAGCCGTGATAGGCGCTGGCCAGGGACTCCAGGTAGCGTGCCACGCGGTGAGGCTCCCGCAGCTCAGCGGCCGAGGCCACAGTGGAGGGGAACCGCCCCAGGTGAGCCAGCAGCTCCTCCTCCGTGGGGTGGGTGAGCAGGCTGGCGTCGAAGGCCGAGCGGTCCACCGTCAGCGCAGCCGCGTTACGGGCGGCGTTGCAGGCGCGGGCGTGGGCATACTGCACGTAGAAGACCGGGTTGTCATTGGTCTTAGACTGCAGCAGCTCCGGGTCGACGTCGATGGGCGAGTCTGCGGGGAACCGCGCCAGGGTGTAGCGCAGCGCATCGGTGCCCAGCCACTCGATGAGGTCGGCAAGTTCGATGATGTTGCCGGCACGCTTGGACAGCTTGGCTCCGCGCACGCTCATCAGCTGGCCGATGAGGATTTCGATGTTCTTCTCCGCGTCGTCACCCGCGCAGGCCGCGATGGCCTTCAGACGGGCCACGTAACCGTGATGGTCGGCGCCGAGCAGGTAGATCTTCTTCTCGAAGCCGCGCTCACGCTTGGTGAGGTAGTAGGCGGCGTCGGCCGCGAAGTAGGTGGGCTCGCCGTCGGCCTTGATGAGCACTCGGTCCTTATCGTCACCGAAGTCGGTGGTGCGCAGCCAGATGGCACCGTCGCGGTCCTCGATGTGGCCCTGCTCGCGCAGCGTCGCGATGGCGGACTCGATCTTGCCTTCGGTGTGCAGGGTGGTCTCGGAGTAGTAGACGTCGAAGTGCACCCCGAAGTCGGCCAGGGTCTTCTTGATCTGTGCCAGCTGAGACTGATAGGCCAGCTCGCGCACGATGGGGAGGGCCTCCTCGCGGGGCATGTCCCTGATCTCCGGACGAGCGGCCAGGACTTCCGCGGCCAGGTCCTTGGTGTACTCGCCCGGATAGCCGCCTTCGGGCACATCCTCGCCGTGGATGCGCGCCATCACACTGGAGGCAAAGACGTTCATCTGATTGCCGGCGTCGTTGATGTAGTACTCGTTGGTGACCTCGGCTCCGGAAGCCCGCAGCAGTCGCCCAATGGCGTCACCCAGTGCCGCCCAGCGGGTGTGGCCGATGTGCAGCGGCCCGGTCGGATTCGCGGAGACGAACTCCAGGTTCACGGTGTGGCCGGCCAGCGCCTCGTTGTGCCCGAATCGCTCCCCGGACTCAACGATGGTGCGGGCGAGCTGGCCAGCCACGGCAGCGTCGAGGGTGATGTTGATAAAGCCAGGTCCGGCGATCCCAACGGCGGAGATACCGGAGACCTCACGCAGACGCGCGGCGAGCGCCTCGGCCAGCTGCCGCGGGTTCATACCGGCCTTCTTGGCCAGCTGCAGGGCAACGGTGGTGGCCCAGTCGCCGTGATCGCGGCTCTTGGGTCGCTCCACGCGGATGTCATCAGGCAGGGAGGCCGCGCCCTCAGGGAGGGTCAGCTCGCCGGCGTCGACAGACTGCAACAGGGCAGATTTCACCACATGGGAGAGTTCTTCAGGAGTCACCCACCCATCCTAAAGCCTCAGGCCAGCACTCCTGTCGCCCCGCTGGCGAGCATGAAGACACCCAGCCCCAGCAGGGTCAGTCCACTGACCAGCTCAATCCAGCCGGTGACCCTCGGGTTGGAGAGCCAGCGGTTGGCGGCGTCGACCAGAAGCACGACGCCGACCAAGTAGAGCCACATCGTCAGTGCCACAGTTCCCCCGAGCACACCGACCGTGAAGGCCAGTGAGGAATCCTGCGGAGTGAACTGCGGGAAGAGGGCGAGGAAGAAGAGCCCCACCTTGGGGTTGGTCATGCACGTGCCCATCCCCGCCAGGAGGCCTGTGCGCGCACGGGGTCCCATCACCTCGGAGGCGGCCCGGGCGGCGGCATGCTCACCGGCCAGAGGAGAGGCCGGCGAGTCGGGCAGCGGCGCTGCAGATCCAGCGCCCACCAGAACGCTCCGCCGCTCAGAGGTCTTCGCCGCTGGCACAGCGGCCCGCATCCGGGTCCTCGCCGTGAACAGGGCGCGGCTGCCCAGGAAGATCAGATAGCAGCCGCCCACCAGGCTGAGCACCTCATAGGCCAGCGGGGAGGTCTCGAAGAGAGCGGCCAGACCTGTGGCAGCTAGCGCTGCCCAGATGAATGCGGCAAGGGAGGATCCCGTGGCAGCATCGAGCCCGGCGCGCCGGGAGGAGAGGGCATAGCGCAGGGAGAGCATCGTGTCGGGCCCGGGGGTCACCGCAAGGATGACAGCAACGCCGACCAGGGCAAAGTAGGTACTGAAAGTCACCCCTCCATAGTCCGGTCGGATGTCCAACGGGACAAGCAGATAAAAACCATGAACCGTTCGCCATTCCCGAACATTCTGGGACGATGGGAGCCATGATCAGCCCTCACCGACTGCGCATTCTCAAGGCCGTGCTAGCTGCCGGATCGCTGCATGCGGCGGCGAGGAACCTGCACTACTCCCCCGCTACGGTGAGCCAGCACATGACGGAGCTGGCCAGGGAGACCGGTCTGGACCTGTTTATCAAACACGGGAGAGGCCTGATGCCCACCCCTGCTGCCCTGCAGCTGGCTGAGCACGCCGAGGACGCGCTGGCTGAACTGGACCGGTTGGAGCGAACTGCGGAGGACCTGCGGCGCGGACGCACCCGCCAGCTGACCCTGGCCTCTTTCTCCTCAGCGGCCAAGGAATGGCTGCCGCACGTGGTCACCGCTGTGAGGCGGGAGTCTCCCGAGGTCACGGTGGAGATCAGCCTCAACGAGACCCCGCTGGGCCGCTCCCCCCAGCCGGTGGATCTGGACCTGCGTCAGGAGAGCCTCGAGGCACCGGAGGAGCGACTGGAGGGCTACCTGCGGTACCCCTTGGGGGTGGAGGAGTTCGACGTCGCCCTCCCCGCTGGTCACCGTCTGGAGTCCTACGAGCGCGTCCCGATGCATGAGCTGCGCGACGAGCTCTGGATCGACCACGACATCTATGAGACGCCGGCCACCCGGATCATCCGTTCGGCCTGCCGCGCCGCGGGCTTCTCCCCCAACGTGGTCGCACGACTGGACGACCATTACGCCGCCCTGAGCCTGGTAGGGGCCGGCGTCGGGATCACGGTCCTGACCCGGCTGGCGCTGCAGGACGCGCCCGCACGTGTGAGCATCCGAGCGCTGGAGAAACCTCAGCTGCAGCGCCGGGTGGTCGCTCACGTGCGGCAGGACCGCGGCAGCACACGCCCCGTGACGGTGGCGCTGGAGACCCTCCGCACACTGGCCGCGGAGGCCGGCCTGCGCCCGGAGGACTGACTAGAGACCGCTGCCGCGAGACGGGGAAGGTTCTCTAGTGAGGGGCCCGGTAGAGCTGAGGCTCCGGCAGGCCATGGGCAGCACGAACTCGGCGAGAGGTTGTTTCGGTGACTTTCATCGCCTCGGCCACGAGATCTGCGGTCACGGTGAAGGGCATATTGTGGATCGTCTCCCCCTCCGCGGTAGCAGCCGCGGCGATGGCGCCGATGTCCTGAGCGTCATCCGGAGTCAGGCCGATTTCGGCCAGGCTATTGGGCAGCCCCACCTTGGTGGTGAACACGATGAAGTCCTCGATCTCCTGAGCGGGTGCGCCCTCCAGGATCAGCTGGGTGAGGGTCCCGATATTGACCTTCTCACCGTGGGTCAGTCCGTGGGTCTGCGGTGCTGCCGTCATGCCGTTGTGGATGGCGTGGGCCGCGGCGAGTCCGCCGGATTCGAATCCGAGCCCTGAGAGCAGTGTGTTCGCCTCCACTACGGCTTCTAATGCCGGCGTGACCGTGTGTGACCGCACGGCGTCGAGCGCGTCGAGTGCGTTCTCCCAGAGAATTCTCCAGGAGAGTTCGGCCAGTGCAGTGCCGGTGTGGGTGGGGGCGTCGCCCACCATGGTCTTGGCCCGAGTCTTTGCCACGGCACGGGCTTCTACCCAGGTGGCGAGCGCGTCCCCGATCCCGCCGACCAGGAACCTCTCCGGGGCGTTGGCCACGAGGACGGTGTCGATGAGGACTAGATCGGGGTTCTTGGGGAAGAACCGGTACTCAACGAACTCGCCTTCGTCGGTGTAGATCACCGACAGTGCAGAGGTGGGGGCGTCAGAGGAGGCGGCGGTGGGGACGCTGGCCCACCGGATCCCGGCCAGATGGCCGGCAGCTTTGACCGCATCGATCGCTGAGCCCCCGCCCACGCCTGCGATGACATCATGGCCCCCGCTGCGGATGGTCTCCACCAGGGAGTCCACCGCCTCAGCCGTGGCGAAGCGCCCGAACCCCACGCGCGTCACGGGCAGCTCGGCTTCCGCGAAGCCTGCTGTCACAGAATCCTCGACAATCCCCCAGACGACGTCGTCGGCGACTAGAAGAGGCTGGGACCCGAGCGGCTTCAGATGGCTGCCCAGCTTTTTCATGACGTTCCTGCCCTGCACGTAGCGGGATGGGGCTGCCAGGACATGTTCGACGACGTTGTTCATAGTCACTCCACTCTCGTTTCGCTGCTTCGTTACGTTGCTGACCCTTATTCCGTGCTGTGCCGCCAGTCTAGGAAGACCCGCTGACACGGGTCCAGGCCCCCGCCAGCCCATCCCTCAGTGATGAGGGTCAGTCTTGCGGGACTTCATGCTCGATAAGCTCCGGTGAGGCGTGGATGCAGAGCATACGGAGGTTCTCAGCACCGGTGTTCCAGAAGCGATGCACAGTTCCGGCGGTCACGGTCACGATGTCCCCCGTGGCTGCCTGCAGAGTCTCCCCATCGGCGGAGATCTCGACATCCCCCTCGATGACGGCCCACGTCTCGGTATAAGGGTGCCAATGAGTCTCGGGACCAGAGCCCGGCGGAGTGTCTGCCCAGAAGAAGGTCACGCCTGAGTGGTGGTGTCTGCCCTCAAAGAGGACGGTCCCATCCTGTGGCTCAGCGGTGGGATCGGGCGCGCTGTCCGACTGGGTCAGCTCCGACCTGCTGGTCACGGTGATCATTGGGCTCACGCTCCTCGTCCGACTGGCCCCAGTGTGCCGCAGCGGCGCGGTCTCGCACAATGCCTGCAGGTCCCACAGGGATATCGCCCGAAGACATCGCCTGGATCTTGAGCGGCGCTAGCACCTCGTGACCCCTGGGGAGCGAGGCCCGGAACGTCCTCACCAAAGCCTCATCCGCGCCAGGTGCATGAAGCTCTCAACTACACCGGCTCCCCACTATTGACCGCAGCGCAGTCGCGCCGTAATGTGAAACCAAATGGTTGCACATCAAGCTCAGCACACGCCTCTCAGCGACGCCGAGGTGGACCGGATCTTCCGTGCGCTCGCTGATTCCACGCGCCGTGACATCGTGCGGCGGACCCTTACCGAGGAAGCTTCCATCTCCGATCTTGCCGACCGCTACGAGATGTCCTTCGCGGCTGTACAGAAGCACATCACTGTTCTTGAGGGAGCTGGACTCGTCACCAAGCACCGGAGCGGTCGCGAGCGCCTCATCCGCGGAAACCCAGACGCCCTACGCAAAGCCCAGACCCTTCTGAACGCCTACGAACGCCTCTGGCAGGGGCGCATCGATCGGCTCGACGCCCTGCTCGCCGAGGACCCACCTCCTCCCTAGAAAGGCCATGCCATGCCCGTCACGTCCGTCGAGAAAGACCCGGAGAACCTCACGATGACAATCGTCGCCGATTTTCCCGTGCCGATCAGTCGACTGTGGGACGCCTATGCCGACCCGCGCCAGATTGAGAAATTCTGGGGGCCGCCGACCTATCCCGCCACCTTCACCCGTCACGATCTTTATCCTGGCGGGCGCAGCGAGTACTACATGACCGGACCAGAGGGCGACCGGTCCGCCGGGTACTGGGAATACCTCGCCGTGGAGAAAGGACACTCCTTCGAAGTCCTCGACGGATTTGCTGGTGAGGACGGTCAGCCCAATGAACAGATGCCATCGATGCGGATGGTCTTCACCTTCGAGGAGACCGCCGAGGGCTCTCGCCTGACCACCATCACGTACTTCAATTCCGCCGAGGAGCTGGAGCAACTGCTGGAGATGGGCATGGAAGAAGGCACCCGCGCCGCCATGGCACAGATCGACGACGTCCTCACAGATCTGCGCAGCTTCGCCGCCGACCGGGCCACCGAGGCGCAGCTGCTCAGCGATACGCAGGTCCGGGTCAGCCGGGTCATCCGCGGCACGCCTCAGCAGGTCTGGGATGCCCACCACGCCCCGGAGCTGCTGCAGCGCTGGCTGCTCGGCCCGGACGGCTGGCAGTTCACCAACTGTCAGGTGGCCACGGAGGCGGGGCAGACGTATCGCTACGCCTGGGCGGATGCGAACGGGGAGAACGGCTTCGCCCTGACCGGCGAGGTCAGGGAGTCCCAGCCACCGCATAGGGAGGTGACCACCGAGGCTATGGAGGGCATCGACGGCCCACCCACCCTGAACGAACAGACCCTCACCCCCGTCGAGGGTGGCACCCTGCTCTCGCTAGTCATCACCTATGACAGCAAGGAGCTGCGCGACACCGTACTGGCCACCGGCATGACCGAGGGCATGGAGATCAGTTACTCCCGCCTGGAGAAAGTGCTGGCCGCCTGATGCGCACGCTGATCATTACCGCATTCGTCTCCCTGGACGGAGTGATGGAAGCCCCTGGCGGCGAGGAGGGTTATCGCAACGCCGGATGGACGTTCAATCAGCTCCCTCACGATGACGCAGCGTACGAGCTGAAGGACATTGAGCAGCAGGAGGCCGGGGCGTTGCTGCTGGGACGGCACAGCTATGAGGCCTTCGCCCCGGTCTGGCCGAAGATGACAGAGGAGTTCGCCCGGTACAACGAGCTGCCCAAGTATGTGGTCTCGACCCAGCTTGAGGACCATGAGGTGGTGGAGAACTGGGGCGAGATCTCAGTGCTGCGCTCTGTGGAAGAGGTCGCGCGGCTCAAGGAGACCCAGGGCGGACCTATCCTCGTTCACGGCAGCGCTACCTTGGGACATTCGCTGGCTGAGGCCGGTCTGGTTGATCGGTATCACCTGTTGGTCTTCCCATTGCTTCTCGGCGCCGGCAAGCGCCTGTTCAGCAGCGCGGACCAGGACGCCACCCGGCTGATACTCACCGATCAAGAGACCTACGGCAACGGAATCCACAAGCTGATCTACGACGTCGCCCGGGAAGGTTCATGAGCACCGGGATGACAAGCCGGCACATCAGTGTGGTCATCACACGCGATGCTGCTGATGATCCCGACGGGCAGGCCTGGCAGGTCGTCGCTCCCGCTCGAACCTGAGAGGTCGTGGTTATGGCAGACACACCTGATATCCGTCCGCTGAGTTTGGCCCAGTGAGCTAAGACAGTGGGGCACCCTGAGCGCACCACAGTCCTCATCTCCGGAGGTGGGCCGGCCGGCATCGTGCTCGGCCTGTTGCTCAGCCGTGCCGGGATCGAGGTCACCGTCCTGGAGAAGCATGCCGACTTCCTCCGCGACTTCCGCGGGGATACCGTCCACGCCTCCACCATGCGACTGCTGGACGATCTCGGCCTCGGAGAGAAGTTCCGCAGACTGCCGCAGGGCAGATTGGGCAATCTGCAGATCCCGGACCGTCACGGGTCCCCGGTAACCGTCGCGGACTTCAGCCGTCTGCCTGAGCCCTATACCTATGTGGGCATGGTCCCGCAGTGGGACCTGCTGAACCTGCTGGCTCAGGAGGCGCAGCAGGAGCCAACCTTCAGCCTGCATATGGAGTCCGAAAGTCTGAGCCTGCTGCAGGAGCACGGCCGGGTCGCCGGTGTCCGGTACCGGTCCCGTACCGACGGCGTCGAGCGAGAGCTGCGCGCTGATCTGACGGTGGTGTGTGAGGGCCGGAACTCCAGCCTGCGGCAGCAGCTGAATCTGCCCGAGGTGCAGTACCCGGTTCCGTTCGATACCTGGTGGTTCAGACTCCCACGGCACCCCGATGACCGGCAGGAGGTCCGCATCGCCCCGCTGATCCGTGGCAGTGAGGTGCTGCTGACCCTGCACCGGACAGACTATTACCAGCTGGCCTATCTGGCACCCAAAGGCAGTGACCCACACCTGCGGGAGGAAGGCGTCGACAGCTTCCGTGCCCGCGTCACCGCCCTGAGCCCGGACTTCGCAGACCGGGTGGGCGCGCTTAGCACCATGGATCAGGTCCACCTGCTCGACGTGCGCCTGAATCTGCTGCGGCGGCGGTGGGCAGAGGGCATGCTGTGCATTGGGGACGCAGCCCATGCGATGACCCCGGTGGCGTGGGGATCAACTTGGCGGTCCAGGACGCCGTGGCCGCCGCGCGGATCCTGGCTCCTGCTCTACAGCGCGGGGCTGTCTCGGTCAGAGATCTGGCGCGGGTCCAGCGACGTCGTATGCTGCCCACCCGCGCGATTCAGACCGTTCAGCGGGCGGTCAACCGGGCGGTGATCCAGCCGACCTTCCAGGGCCGGCGCAGCGGGCGCCTGCGCCGCTGGTCTCGGTGCTGCGGCACATGCCGGCGTTGAGCGCATTGCCGGCCCGGCTGGTCTCGCACGGAATCCTCCCCGAACCCACACCGGACTTCGCCAAGGCGCGTCTCTAAAAGTAAGAGCTGACTACTTCAGCAGACGGTCCATACCCCGGTCTGAGAGCTTCTTGCCGCCGGTCTGGCAGGTGGGGCAGTACTGAAAGCTGGAGTCGGAGTAGACCACCTGCTGGATGGTGTCGCCACATACCGGGCACGGCTCCCCGAAACGCCCGTGGACCGCGAGCGCGGACTTCTTCTCCTTCTTCAGCTCGCTGGCAGTATGCCCCGAAGCGCGCTCCACCGCATCCAGCAACGTCTGGCGCATGGCCGTGTAGAGCTCAGAGACGTCGTCGTCGCTCATGTCGGCGGGGTGGAACGGGGACATCCTGGCCGCGTGCAGAATCTCATCGGAGTAGGCGTTGCCGATTCCGGCGACCAGTGATTGCCGGCGCAGGACAGTTTTGATCCGCACCTTGCCTGCGTCCTTGAGAATGGCGGCGAAGCGGGCACGGTCGAGCTCCAGGGCATCCGGACCTAGATCGGCGACGCCGGGAACCTCCAGGGGGTCCCGGACCAAGTAGATCGCCAGCCCCTTTTTGGTACCGGCCTCCGTGATGTCGAGTCCAGATCCGTCCTCCAGCATCAACCTCGCCGCAAGGGGGCTCTTCCGCGACCGCGACGAGGCCGGCTTGGGCGCGTCCGGCCGCCAGCGGATCCAGCCGGCCAGGGAGAGGTGAATAATTAAATGAATATCACCGAAGCGAAGGTCCAGAAATTTTCCGCGGCGCACGACGTCGACGGCGGTGGCTCCCACCAGCGCCTGGGGTGTCGGATCAATTGTTTTCAGCGCGTTGAACGCCAAAACCTCCAGGCGCTGGACGGTATGCCCCCGTAGGCGCTCACGTAAATCTGCAGCGAGGGCGTGGACCTCCGGCAGCTCCGGCATAGTGACATCCTAATCACCCTGCCCGCACACGGGGCGAAGAGCAGCATGCGACCCCAGGAGGAGCCGCGCGCCGCACCGGACAGCGTTCCTCCCCCACGGGGATGAGACAGAGATCCACCTGCTCGGCGATGCCCGTCACGCCCTGGATCCGTAGCGTTGAAGGCATGGAGAACATTCTGAACCTCGTCACTGCCGCTGGTCAGGTCGCTGCCCTCACGTTCGGGGTGATGGTCATCATGGCCATGGCCCTGTGCTCTGCGAGCGTGTATTTGCGCCGTCACTGAGTCCGCCTGGGGGCCACGGCACCTGCTTCCGGCATGGGCGCTGATCGGCGCGGCGTTCATCGTCTGATCCCGCGGCCGGTCGCCGTCGGACCGCCCCACGCGCTCACAGCCCGTGTTCGCGGAGCCAGGCTCGTACCCTGGTGCGCGCGTTGCTGTAGGGCGAGGACGTGTTGAGCTGAATCATGCGGCCCGCCGTGTACTTGCCGTACCAGGCCTCCCCGTAGAGTTCGGCGTCGTCGAGCCCGTCCACCAGCTCAAGAATCGCGGTCTTGGCCGTTTCCAGCTGCCGCAGGAGTGAAGACGAGGAGTCCTTGGCATGATCCGCGTAGAACTTCAGTGCCAGGTCCCCCAGTGCGTTCCAGCTGTAGCCCGGTGCCGGCAGCTCCGGGACTCGACCTTCGTTGCGTTGGGCGTGCCAGGAGAGCACCAGCTCGTCCCAGCCGACCAGGTAGGCCACCAGGTCCGCCGGACTCATCAGAGATCCGGTCTTATGGCCCGGCATCGATGCCTCACGGGCCATGGCCTCCGGGACACGGGCCAGGTCCGCGGCTAACTTGTCATAGGAGCTGCGGATTGCCTCCTGCAACTCGACCTTGCTCTGAGGAACCGCCATGACTGATCCGAATCGTGAAACGGCTGTCAGCGGGTAACGTCGATGATGATCTTGCCGCGTGAGCCGCGCTTGTTGTGCTCCATGGCCTCAGCAGCCTGCTCCAAGGGGTAGATGGTATCGATGTCCACGCGCAGGCGCCCCTCGGCGATCTTCTGCAGCAGTGACTCCAGCCGGGGGCCGTCAGGACGCACCCAGATCAGCTGACCGTTGTGCTCAAGCACCCCGGGATCGGCGATGGAGACGTGGCGGCCGCCCTCCGCCAAGAGCGCCAGAGTCTGGGGCACCACTCCCCCGACGAAGTCAGCGACAGCGGTGACGCCATCGGGCGCAATCTCGCGGACCCGCTCCTGAAGTCCCTCACCATAAGTCACGGGCGTCACCCCGATACTGCGCAGAATCTCGTGATTCTTCTCTGAGGCCGTGCCGATCACGGTGGCTCCCAGGTCGGCGCCGAGCTGGGCACCGATATGCCCCACCCCGCCGGAGGCGGCATGGATGAGCACCGTGTCCTCGGCGGTGAGGTTCAGCGCCTCCAGCGACCGCAGCGCGGTCAGACCCACCAGCGGAAGGCCCGCGGCGGAGTCGAGGTCGACGTCGTCGGGAATGCGAGCCACGTCCACCGCACGCACTGAGACGTACTCGGCGTAGGTGCCGCCGTGGACAAAGTCCTTGCGGGCGTAGGCGGCAACACGCTCACCGGGCGTGAACTCGGGTACGTCCGGGCCCACGGCCTCGATCTCACCGGCCACGTCCCAGCCGGGGATGACGGGAAAGACGGTGTCCAGCAGCGGATCCAGGGCTCCGGTCATCAGTTTCCAGTCCACCGGATTCACCGAGGTCCGGTGGACTTTGATCAGGACGTAGCCCGGTCCCACTTTGGGCATCGGAACGTCAAAGAGCTGCAGGGACTGGGGCTCGCCATACTCGGCATAAGTCATCGCGCGCATATCCGTGACAACATCGCCTCACCGGGGAGCATTCCGCTCGCTGAAGGCCCTGCAGAGGGAGCGTGTGTTCAGGGCACTGCGTGGCCGGCCGCGCGCAGCAGCTCGAACCATTCATCACGCTGCAGTCCCACGGCGGCACCGGCGACGGCCTCGTGCACGCGAACCGCCTGCGTGGTGCCCAGCACCACCTGGATATCGGCGGGGTGACGGGTGATCCACGCCGTGGCGATTCCGGTGGGAGTGACCTCATACTTCTGCGCCAGCCGGTCGAGCGCGTCATTGAGCTCGGGATAGTCGGGGCTACCCACAAAGACCCCGGTGGGCGACTGGTAGGGGGACCACGCTTGCAGGCTGATTCCGTGCATCCGGCAGTACTCGATGACTCCTGCACCGTCAGGAGAGACATGAGGGGAGGCACCCAGAGTGTTGGCCGCGAGCCCCTCGGTGACGATGGCGGCGTGCGGCAGGGAGAACTGCATCTGATTGACGCTCAACGGCTGATTCAGACTCCGTCTCAGCAGTTCCATTTGGGCCGGGGTGTGGTTGGAGACTCCGAAGCTGCGGACCTTGCCCGCGGCGCTGAGCTCATCGAAGGCACGCGCGACCTCCTCGGGCTCGACCAGCGGATCCGGGCGGTGCAACAGGAGCACATCGATATAGTCGGTGGCCAACGCCCGCAGGGACTCCTCCACCGAGGCCGTGATGTGCTCGTAGGAGAAGTCGTAGAACGGGCCGTCCTTGACGATGCCGACTTTGGTCTGCAGCGTGATCTGGTCCCGCTGAGCTGGAGTGAGCTGCATCGCTTGAGCGAACCGGCGTTCACACTCGTGGAGGGTCAGGCCCGGGCTGTAGATGTCGGCATGGTCGAAGTAGTCGACGCCGGCGTCTCGGGCCGCTGCAACCAGGGTCCGGATGGCGTCGTCGTCCTTGTCGGCGATCCGCATCATGCCCAGAATGACCTGGGGCGCGGACAGTCCGGCGTGGGGCATCTCCACGGTGCGCATTCTCACCTCGTGCTCGGGGACAGTGCTGACTCGCCGGTGGAGGCCCGCTCAGGCCTCGGGCAGACGCAGGTGCAGCAGCGGATAGGGCAGGTCGGAACCGTCCATCTCACTGCGGCCCACCTGCTGAAACCCGCGAGACAGATAAAAGCCTACGGCCTGGGGATTCTGCTCGTTGACGTCCACCTCGCTCACCGCATGGTGCTTGATGACGTAGTCCGTGAGCGCAGTGCCCAGGCCCTGCCCCCGCGCCTGCTCATGCACAAACAGCATCTCCATCTTGGAGTCAGGGACGCACCTGCACAGCGGTACGCGGGCTGCTCAGCTCTGTCATAGCGACCTCCAGACTCACAGGCGATGTGCGCCCCACGATCACACAGGAGCACCGGCATGTGACGCACCTGTCGCGTGTCAGACCTCGCTGAGCGGCCCCGAGGCTGCTTCCTCACAGCTCATCGGAAAGTCCGGAGTCTCGACGCCCACGCGCAGAGACGATTCCGAGCTATCGTGCTGCAGCAGGTGCAGCTCCAGTGCAGCGAGCGCCACCGGCTCCAGATGCTCGACCTCGCGTAGGTCGATGAGCACCTCGGAGGCGGTCTGAACCAGCAGATTGCTCTGGAGAATGTCCGTGAGCTGGCCGCAGCCTTCGATGGTGAAGCACCCGGAGACCACCAGGTGCAGGGATGCTGTGCTCTGCTCGATGACGATGTCACAGCGGGGAATGTGGTTGAGGTTCATGGAGTTGCTCCCGATCAGTGCCGCGAGCCCTCTGCTGAACTCCTGCCTGAGATCATAGTCCAACTTTGGGATAAAGTACGCTCAGTCTGTTCGCGCTGGGCGGCAGCACTGCACAGAATCGGGCCCGCCGTGGATGCCATCCTCACCCCTGACCCCTCGGTCTCCCTCTATGACCTGCTGGTTCAGGACCATGACTTCTCCACCTTCTTAGACTCCTTGGCCCGGGCCTCCGCGGAGCATCTGTCCCAACACCGTCCGGTCCTGTGCGGCGTGACCCTGACTCGCGCCCGGCGCAACGTCGTCGTCGCCAGCAGCTCTGAGCAGGTCGCGCTGATGGACGAGATCCAGATCAATGTGGGCGATGGACCCTGCCTGCATGCCCAGCGCACTCACACGCTGGTCCATGTGCCTGATACCGACAGTGAGCACCGCTGGCCCGACTACCTCGCGGCGGTGCGCAGCAACAGGTTGCGCAGCATCCTGGCCGTGCCCTTGGAGCTCGAAGGCCCGACGACGGCAGCAGCGAACTTCTACTGCACCGAACCCCACGCATTCAGCGAACGGGACATCGAGACCGCTCTGCTCTACACCCGCATGGCCTCACAGGTAGTCGGCATTGCTCTGCGGATCGCTGCCTCCCAGGAAGACGCCGAGCACCGCCGCAGGGCCATGGAGTCCCGAACCAGCATCAATGTGGCCGTGGGAGTCATCATGGGCCAGAACCGGTGCACCCAGGAGGAGGCTTTCGCGATCCTCCAGCAGGCCTCCAGCAACCGCAATATGAAGCTGCGTGTTCTTGCTGAAGAACTGATCGGCGGCATCGGGCAGCCCGCGCCGATCACGGCTTTTGACGCCTCAGCTGGTGCGGCGGGCTGAAGCAGGGTTCAACCCTGCCACGCCAGTATGAGCAGCATCGTCGCGAGGAAACCCGCACCGTAGTTGAGCCAGATGAACCGGCGCCATGCGGAGTTGGTGCCTGCGGCTTCGGCGTCGCTCACCCGCGCCCAGGGGGCCGCATTGAGCAGGTAGGGCACGACCAGCACAGCTGCCAGAGGTCCCGGCCAGGGAACCCAGAGCATCACGAGGCCGGCGCAAGCCCACAGCGTCAGCGAGACGCGGACTGTCCGCGCAGCACCGAGCACCGTGGCCACGGACCCGATGCCCGCCTGCCGGTCGGGGCCGATATCCTGCACGGCCCCGAATGCGTGGGAGGCCATACCCCAGAGAAAGAACGCCGTCAGGGTCAGCACCATCCCGGTGCTGGGCTCTGCACGAGCCATCGTCAGGCCCACCACGGCGGGACTGACGAAGTGGATGCTGGAGGTCACCGAATCCAGAAACGGGATCTCTTTGAAGCGCAGGCCCGGGGCGGAGTAGGCCACCACAGCGAAGGCGCTCAACGCCAGGGCCCACCAGCTGCCGGGGCCGCCCCACCACCCCAGCAGCACCAGCAGGGGCAGGGTGGTCACGGCCGCGACCCATAGGACGGGTCGGTGCAGTCGTGGCGCCAGCAAGGCGCCTTCGACCCCGCCCTTGCGGGGATTGGCCAGGTCGGAGGCGTAGTCAAAGACGTCGTTGATGCCGTACATCGCCAGGTTGTACGGGATCAGGAAGTACACGATGCCCACCACCATGATCATGTCGATCTCGCCGGTGCTGAGCAGGTACGCGGCCCCGAAGGGGAAGGCCGTATTGATCCAGCTCACGGGGCGGGAAGCCAGAAGCACCTGGCGCACTGCGGTGCTCATGAGGTCTTCGAGACGGGTTCGGTGCTGCGGCGCCGGCTGCGCAGCAGCGCCCATAGGCTTGGCAGCAAGATGCCTCCGGCCACCGGATAGGCAAAGTCCTCGATGGGTGCGAGGCCGATGTGCACCCCTACCAGCATCTCAGGTGCGTAGTAGAACAGGTCCGCAGCAATCATCAGACTGTCGAAGACGGCGGTCAGGATAATGAGCGCCAGCAGCGTCAGGGCGACGGCCGTGAGGTTCGGCCGGGCCGAGCGCCGGCCCCCTCCGCACAGCGGCAGCAGCACGGCAATGAGCGCCGCCGCGCCGATGAACCACAGGGACAGACTCAGGTAGGTCATCGGGACTCCTGCCTTCTGCGGTGATGAAGGATGCGTACGCTGCCGGTGTAGAGAACCATCGTGCACACTACGAGGAATATGAGGAAGATCGGCTCTTCCAAGGGCATTTCGGGGGCCAGGACAATGCCGGTGGCGATGACGGCGTCCCCGCGGAAGAAGATGTCCAGCGCAATCCCGAATGCGTCCCAGATGAGGAAGAAGACCGTGCCCACCACGGTCACGATCGCCGCTGAGATCCAATCACGCCAGAAGAACAGGCGAAATCGGTAGTCCAGCAGAAGCATGCATCCCAGAGAGGTCAGGAGCAGCAGGAGATAGACGGCTCCCATGGCTATCCCCTCCCTCCGGCGTCGGTATGCGGTTTCAGGGGCGTAGGAAGCGGACCCGCGGAATGGTCACCGAGGATGCGCTTGACCACCAGTTCCGCGCTGATCAGGCACATCGGCACCCCGACTCCGGGAGAGGTGGTGGCGCCCGCGTAGTAAAGGCCCGCTACCTTGCGGGAGGCATTACGGGCTCGGAACATCGCACTCTGCCCCAGGGTGTGACCGGGTCCTAACATGCCCCCACGCCAGGAATGGAAGTCCCTGAGAAAATCCTGCGGACCCTTGGTCTGTCGCACCACGATGCGCTCTCCCAAATCGCTGATCCCCGCCCACTCAGAGATCAGCGCTATGGCGGCATCGGCGGCCCGTTCGACAGCGGGGTCCCCGTGGCCGTCGGCACCTCCCGATCCCAGGGACGGATCAGCGGGCACCGGCACCAGGACGAAGAGGTTCTCATGCTCCGGCGGGGCCACCGCGTCGTCGGTGGCGCTGGGACGGCACACATAGAAGGAGGCGGGCGCCGGAACGCGGGGGGATGGTCCAAAGATGTCCCCGAAGTTGCGTTTCCAGTCTCGGGCGAAGAAGAGCCCGTGGTGGGGCAGCTGCTCGAGACTCCCTCGTACCCCCAGCATGACCAGCACGCCTCCCGGGCCGCTGGTGCGGCGGCGCCACCAGCGCTGCGGATACGTTCTGTACGGGGCCTCCACGAGCGTGGTCTCGGTGTGATGGAGGTCCGCGCCGGAGACGACGACGTCGGCACTTTGGGTGTGCAGGGCCCCCGACGGATCACGCCACTGCACGCCCCGGGCGCGGGGGCGCCCGCTGGCGACCTCTGAAACGAGGATGCGCTGCGCCTCGGCCTGGCACGTGATGCGAGCTCCGTGGTCCAGAGCCAGCTTCTTGAGGCTCTCCACCACGGCGGCGAACCCTCCCCGGGGGTATTGGACACCCTCGTCCAGATCCATGGCGCTCATGAGGTGGTAGATGGCCGGGGCGCGTGCGGGTTCGGTTCCAAGGAAGACCGCCGGGTAGCCCAGGATTTGGCGGAGCACCGGGTGCTTGAACGACGCGGCAGCATGGTCTTCGAGACTAGTGAGCAGCAACTTGGTCAGCTCGGGCAGAGAGCGCAGAATCTCCGGGTGCGTCAGCGTGGAAAGCCGCGAGAACGGGTTGTAGAGAAAGTGCTTCTCCGCCATGTCTGTGGTGTGCGCGGCCGAGCGCAGGTACTCCCGAAGCCTCTGACCCGCACCCGGTTCGAGGGAGTCGAAGAGCTCGATGACCCGGTCCCTCCCTCGCGGGACCGTCACGGTCTCCGCCGGGAGCGCTCCGGGGACCGGCTCCGCGAAGACTCGGTATCCAGGGTCCAGCGGGACCAGATCGAGCTGGGCGCGCGTGGACGTACCCATGAGCTCGAAGAAGTGATCGAAGACCCTGGGCAGCAGGTACCAGGACGGTCCGGTATCGAACCGGAAGCCCTCGGCGTCGAGGTTTCCGGCGCGCCCGCCGACGTGGGCGTTCTTCTCCACCACGTGAACGTCGTGTCCCGCTCTGGCCAGCAGCCCGGCGGTCGCCAAACCGGCGATGCCGGCCCCGATGATGATGACTCTGCTCATACCGCTCCCTCGCGCCAGGTCTTGAGCATCTCCCGTGCTGCCAGCAGCCCCTTGGCGGGATCGGAGACACGGACCCGCCGCGTGTAGAGTTCCTCAACAGTGGTTCGGGCAATCTTCTCGTTGAGCGTCTCGAACAGCACCAGCGCGGTGCGCACCGCGGTGCGGGCGTCCCGGGGCAGCAGGGCTGTGGAGTCACGGGCCTCGGTGAGCTGCTCACGAATCGTGGCGACCCATGCGGCCTTTCGCGCGCCGGTCAGTCGTGACTCGGTAGTGAGGTAGCTGCGGTGCAGGTGCTGCGTGTCCTCGGCCAGATCCCGCAGGAAGTTGACGTTCTGGAACGCTGCTCCCAGCGCACAGGCCCCCCGCTCCAGTCGGCGTAACTGCTCCGGGGTGCGATGTTCGTTTCGCAGAAACACCCGCAGGCACATCAGCCCCACCACCTCTGCGGAGCCGTAGACGTACCGTTGGTGCTCGGCATCGCTGAGTGTCCTGACTTCTCCCGAGCAGGAGCCTGCCTCCCGCAGGTCTGCGCGCATGGCCTCAAAGAACGGCCCCGTGAGCTCTGTGCCGATACCGCTGGCCCGCGCTGTGCCGGCGAAGGCGTGAAGCACCAAGTCGCTGCTGTATCCGCAGTGCATGGCGGCATGGGTCTGCAGGACATAGGACTCCAGTGCGGCGCGCTGGCCTGCAGCGTCGAGTCCCGCCTGGCTGGTGACTCCGTCGACGATCTCATCGGCAACCCGCACCATGGCGTAGATATTGCGTACATGCTGACGGTGTCGGGACCCCAGCAGGCGTGTCGCCAGGCCGAACGACGTCGAGTACTCCTCGATGACGTCACTCGCCGCGGACTCCGCGGCCCGGCTGAAGCGTTGGAGGCTAGTGGTGGTCATCTGTTCGCACCCCACCAGGGCATTTGCGCCAGCTGCTCCACCATCCAGGGGCTGAAGGCGTAGGGCGCCGCCTCCACTGCCTGCCGCAGCGCGACCGGGTGGGCCCAGTCCCACTGCATCAGCTCAGCGGGGTGCGGATCCAGCGGACCAGTCAGTTGAGCGGTGAACACGGGACAGATTTCGTTCTCGACGATGCCGCTGTCATCCACCGCCCGATAGCGGAAGTCAGGGAGCACCAGCTGCAGTCCGGAGATCTCGGCGCCCAGCTCCTGCGCCGCGCGGCGATGCACCGCCGCTTCAAGCTCCTCGCCCGGCTGCGGATGGCCGCAGAAGCTGTTGGTCCAGACGCCGGGCCACGCGGTCTTGCTCAACGCTCGGCGCGTCACTAGGATCCGGCCGTCCTCGCCCACGAGGTAGCAGGAGAACGCTAAGTGCAGCGGCGTCGTCGTCGTATGGACTTCGCTCTTGGGCAGGGAGCCGGTGGGCGTCCCGTCGTCGGATACGAGGACAACGTGCTCCATGAAGTTCTCCCGTGGTTGGCGTCCCTGACCAGGGCCGATGGTGGCTCAGGGTAGCATCCGAAGCCTGACGGCCCCCAGGAGTCTCCCAGGGAAGGACAACGACGCAAGCAGCGGGTCTCAGGGCTGGTCTCTGAGCAGGCTCATATGCCGCAGCAGCAGCCCCGCAGCACAGGCGCCCGCGCCCCCGGCGGCCATGTCTCCGATGGTGTCGTGGTAGGTCACGTAGATGTCAGTGGTGATCGCCACGTAGCCGAACCACTCAACCATCTCCCAGAGGGCGCTCAGGGCCAGGCCGATCGCGGCCGTCACCATGACCGTCACCGACAAGGACGTCTCTCGAGGCGCGCTCACCACACCCAGATGAGCTGCCCACGCGTGTACGACGGCGGCAAGCACCGCGGTGCAGACCACGTGGATCAGCACGTCCCACCAACTGATGCTCGTGTAGAGGTCAAAGACGTTGCTCCAGGCAGCGACCAGCAGGGTGATGGAGCAGACGATGTCGGCCCCGGAGCGCAGCCCCAGGAAGCGCGGAGCAAATACCCCGGGCAGCGCGAAGGCCAGGATTCCAGCGTCCGTGAGGCTGTACCAGATGGCGGCAGCAACGACGCTGAGCACGCCCACCACGCGCAGCAGATCCGCGCATATCTCGGCTGGTCCGCGTGCCGGACGCAGAAAGTTGGCGATCAGCCGGGAGGCGGACCCCGGGGATTCGTGACGGTGCTGATGGGCGGGCGTGCCGATCTCAACCTCCTTTCACCGGTCTGGAGACCAGTTTGCGCCACCGATACGGCGGAAAATCCTCAGGCCATTGAGCCTTCACGGTGTGGAAGCCCCGGCGACCCCGCCGCCTCAAGGAGCTCAGACTCCCAAAGGGCCGCATGGAGATCCCCATAGGGTCTGCTCGCAGCCGCCCTATGCGGAAGCACTCCCCGACGCGGTAGGACAGAGCAAAATCGTCGTGCAGCTCAGGATCACCGCGCTCGATGGACGGCGCGACTGTCTCCCAGACCGCGCGCCGCATCGCGAGGTTGGAGCCGAAGAGCGGACGGTGCCCCAGGGCCAGCACCCCGGCCGCGGTGTAGGCGGCCAGATATGCCGCCGCCAACGGCGCGCGGAGCAAACGCGGCCCGTCGTGGAAGCGTGCGGGACCCGTGACGGCTCCCAGCGCGCTGTCCCGGGCGAAGGCGCGTTCGACGTCGGCCACCCAGGTGTCAGGCGGCACGCAGTCGGCATCAAGCCGGAGGATCAGATCACCGGTTGCGTGGTCGTACCCGTGGGAGCTGGCCGCGGGAATGCCCGGGTCAGTGCAGGTGAGCACGGTGGCTCCCCAGACGGCGGCAACGGTGGCGGAGTCGTCCGTGGAGTCGTTGTCCACCACGATCACTTCATCGGGTCTGCGGGTCTGCTGCCCAAGAGCGGCAAGGCAGAGAGCCAGCTCCTTAGCGTCGTCCTTGACCGGGATGACCACGGAGATCTGACAGCTGCGGCTCTCCACGGGCAGTTGCCGCCCGGGCTGTTCCATATGCCGCTCCCCCGTCCGGTTTCTGCCCTGCGTCCCTGGGGCCACTCTACGCGCCCCAGCAGGGTAGGATGACCCGGGTCTTTTCCCGCTGCCCTGCGCTGACGAGCAACTCTGACGCCATCAGCATGCAGTGCCTGCGGGTGAACCGTCCTGCGTTGAGCACGATCTCCCCTGCGAAAGGCACCATGAGCGACCTCACGACGTCGCACCCGCTTCTCACCCTGGTTCCGCCGGTGTTGGCGCTCACCCTGGTGATCCTCACCAAAAGGGTGCTCATCAGTCTCGGCTCCGGCGTGGTGGCGGCTGCCCTGCTGATCCACGATCTTAATCCCCTCGAGGCTCTGCGCAGCGTCTGGGGTGCCTTTGCCGCCATTTTCTGGGCAGATGGTGAGGTCAACACCTGGTCGGTGTACATCCTGATCTTCCTGCTGATGCTGGGGGTCCTCGCGGCCTTCATCCTCATGTCCGGCGGCACCACGGCATTCGCCGCCTGGGCGATGCGGCGCATCCGCAAGCGGCCGGGGTCCATGTTCCTGCCGGCGATCCTGGGCATCGTCATCTTTATCGACGACTACTTCAACGCCCTGGCGGTTGGTCAGATCTCGCGTCCGGTGACCGACCAGCATCGAGTCTCACGGGCCAAGCTGGCCTACATCATCGACTCCACCTCGGCGCCGGTCTCCGTGCTCTCCCCCTTCTCCAGCTGGGGTGCCTACATCATGGGCATCCTGGTGCCGATCATTGCGGCGTCGTCGCTGTCGATGAGCAGTGTGCAGGCCTTCCTCGGTGCGGCCGTGGCCAATTACTACGCCATCGCAGCCGCAGTACTGGTCTGGCTGGTCATCATCTTCCGCATCGACATTGGGTCCATGCGGAAGGAAGAGCACCGGGCTCTCACTCAGGGGCAGCTCTTCGACCCGAACGACGACGTCCCAGGGCAGCTCTCCGAGGACCTTCCTGTCCATGACCCTGGTGCCCGACGCGCTCTGATCGTTCCTTTCGCCCTGCTGGTGGCCGGGGTTTTCATCGGCATCGTCTGGACAGGCCAGGCCGCTGCGGGAACCTGGAACATCATCGACATTCTGGCCGAGACCGACGCTAGTGCGGCCCTGATGGTCGGCGGCGTGCTCGGCCTGATCTCCGCGGTCTACTACTATCTGCGCAACACGCGGAAGAACCCTGAATTCGTGACCTCGACTTTCGCCCGAGGCTGGGTCGAGGGCGTGAAGTCCATGCTGCCGGCCATCGCCATTCTGATCCCCGCGTGGATGCTGGGCGATCTCATCGGTGAGCTGGGCACCGGCGACTACCTGGGTGAGCTCGTGGAAGCATCCAACATCTCCGCCGGATGGCTCGTTCCCGTCGTCTTCCTCATTGCCGCGGCGATGTCCTTCGCCACAGGCACCTCCTGGGGTTCCTTCGGCCTGCTGCTGCCGATCGCCGGCGGAATCATCAACTCCATGGACGAGCCCACTCTGCTGCTGCCTGTCCTGGGCGCGGTCCTGGCCGGAGCCGTCGCAGGCGATCATGCCTCCCCCGTTTCCGACACCACGATCCTCTCGGCCACGGGGTCCAGTTGCAACGTCATCACCCACGTCCTGACCCAGCTTCCCTACGTGGTCGCTGCTGCGGTCTGCTCGACCCTGGGCTATGTGGCCCTGGCCTTGAGCCAGAGCGTGGTGCTGGGTCTGGTGGTGGTCGGCGTCGGGCTGGTGGCATTTGTCGCCATCACCCGGGCAATCTCCGCGCCGGTGGCCGCTGAGCAGGAGGCCGGAGCCTGATCACCGACCGGGCGGCAACGTCTTCTTGCCGTCTAGTCTGCTGCTTGGAGTGGTATGAGGGCCCTAGTCCTCGACTCCCCGACTCCGGTGGCATTGGGACCGTCGGCTAGGCTCAGGGCATGCGTATCCGTCCCGCTGCTCCAGGAGATGCTGAAGCACTGACTGATCTGCACCTGGACGTGTGGGACGAGGCCTACGCGGGCCTGATTGCTGAGGAGATCCTCCGGGGCCGCAGAGACCAGCGTGAGGGGCGTATCGAGGGCTGGCGCCGACGGATCGAGGGCTCCGAGGAGGAGCATTTCCTCGCCCAGGATGACGACGGCGCACTGGTGGGCTTCACCGCCTTCACCACCACGCGCGGGCAGGCAGACCCGTGTCTTCCTGCCCGGCAGTTGTTGGCACTCTACGTCCGAGCCAGCGCTTATGGGACTGGGTTAGGACATGCGTTGCTCACCGCTGCTATCGGTGAGGAACCTGCGTTCCTCTGGGTGCTGGACGGCAATCAGCGGGCTGTGAACTTCTATCGGCGGCACGGATTCGAGTTCGATGGGAGCACAAAAGACGGTCCGGTGGGTGTGGAACGTCGTATGGTCCGCAGACAGCAGGGCCGGAGCCAGCGTGCTTCCTGATGCCTAAGAGAGGAGGGCGGTTCCCCAGCCGCAGCGGGGGCCGCCCTCCTCTCTTACCCGGCGAGTTCCGCGCCCGATGGCGCCGGATCGGAGTGGTCGGGTCAGGAGACCGCGGAGCGCACGATCTCGGCGACGCGGCGCTCGGTAGCCTCATCCAGGTCCTCGAAGTACCACGCGGCAGGCATGAGGAGACCGTCGTGGTCTCCAGCGGGCTTCAACGGAGCCTTCTCGCTGATACCCAGAGTCATGAGCTCATCCTTGCGAAAGAACACCAGGACGGGGCTGCTAGCGGATTTCGCGTAGCCGGGCATGCCGTACCAGATGCGGGGCTTCAGCTCGGGTGCGGCGGCGGTGATGACCTCGTGCATGCGGCGCATAATGCCCCGCACGGATTCGTCCATAGTCTCGATCTTGTCGAGCACCTGCTGGAGGTTCTTCTCGTCTTTGGTGCTGGGGTTGGTGGCCATGGTGGTGTCCTTTCCTGGTGCCTGTATCAGCACCAGCTCGTGAAGTGAGTGCGCAGCAAGGCGCAGCACCCCATCCGGACATGTCCTGTGAGATCAGGTCTCTCCGCGATGATTCAGGTGGTCGTTCACCTGGAAGCGCAGGCTGTGGCTTGTTGCTTGCCACAGGTGTGAGATTAGCATCTGGCGCGCGGCGCCCCCAGATCTTTTGTGAGTCTGAAGGGCTCGTTCACCGCACTATGGCACATTCACCTCACTGCGGCACAGGGGTGCGCTGGGCGGCGTCGTCCTGCTCCAGCGGGCGGAACTGGTCGTCGATCACTTCGCGCAGTTGCTCAGCGGTACTGACCACGGCGACGGCGCCTTCCTCCTCCAGCTCGCCCTCAGGCGCATAGCCCCAGCTGACGCCGATGCAGGGAAGACCCTGGCGGGCTGCACCCTCGACGTCAAATTTTCGGTCACCGACCATCACCACGTAGACGTGCTGCTCGGCGTCCAGCCGAAGCCGTTCAAGGGCGGAGGCAATGATCGGCCCCTTGCTGGTGTGGGGTACCGTCTCATCCGGATCGGAGCCAGAGACGACGGCGAAGTAATCCAGCAGCCCTTGAATCTGAAGCAGGCGGGTTGCCTGGGGTTCTGGCTTGGACGTCGCGACTGCCAGGTGTACGCCCGCCGCTCGCAGGGACTTGAGCAGTTCTTCGATCCCTGGGTAGACACGGCTGGCAGCCATGCCTTCGCGAATGTAGCCGTCTCGATACCGCTCGATGAGTTTGGGGACCAGCTCCTCGGTGACCCCGGGGAGGGCACGCAGGCTGGCAGCTAGAGGCGGTCCGATGAAGCTCTTCAGGGTCTCTTCATCCGGGACCCCGATGCCGTGGTCCCGGAGTGCCGCTGAGATCCCGCCCGTAATAGCTCCGGCCGGATCCACTAGTGTGCCGTCCAGGTCGAAGACGGCGATGCGCGTAGTCATGCCGTCCATCTTTCCACGCACCGAACCATCCGCGGCCCGCCTCAGGCCAGAGCCGGGACACTGCCTAGGCGCGCCCGCGCCGAGATCGAGGCACGATTCCTCTGCCGATGGTGAGCGGCTCAGCGCCCGCGGAGGCACCGCGCCGCTCTCACCGCTGCGAAGACTCCGGCGCCGGCGAGCACCCACGGACCGCCGACGATGAGCGGATCCAACCACTGGTGGTTGACGTCGGCACGTCTCTTACCCACGCGCGCCGAGAGTCCATGGTGAGAGAACTCGCTGAGCACCCCGGTCTCCGTGATGGGATTGTCCGGTCGCCGCGTGAACATCGATGCGAGGTGGCCCTCACAGGCATCGACTCTGTCTGCGGCCAGCAGCATGATCCAGCGAGCGGCCCGGCCCTCGCCGTAGCGATAGGCGTAGCGGCGTATCCCGCCAGAGAGGCCCTTCAGCGGCTGAGCGGTACCGAAGACCGGCGTGAGGAACTTGTGCTCGATGGACCGCTCACGGCGCCTGTGCTCGGGCTGACGGTCCGGGAACTCCCAATGGGCTCCGGTGGCCCCTGGGTCAAAGCGCTCCCGCGGAACGGAGGGCCGGTCCATGGGGTCGAGGTCGACTCCCCATCCGGGGATCCGCCGGCGCATGTCTTCTCGGGAGGTGATGGGCTGCGGTTTCTTTGCTGTGTAGGGCATGAGCTTTCCTGTCCTCAGTGATCGCCAACGAGGATGAGCGGTTTGATGCAGTCATCAAGTTTTGCGGAGAAGATGTGGTACGCGTCTGAGATGTGCTCCAAGGGAATGCGGTGGGTGACGATGTCGCTGGGTTTCAGGTACCCGGCTTTGATGTGTTCAAACAGTCTGGGCCACTGGCGTTTCATGGGGCACTGATTCATCCGCAGCGTCAGTCCTTTGTTCAGCGCGTCGCCGAACTTCACGGCGCTGAACATGGGGCCGTAGGCGCCCATGACGGAGATCGTTCCGCCTTTCCTGACGGAGTCGATCGCCCAGTTGAGCGCGACGGGTGATCCGCCCTGGAGCTTCAGTTTGGCGGAGGTGACGTGCTGGGTGAAGTTGCCGTCGGCTTCTGCACCAGCGGCGTCAATGGCCACGTCTGCTCCGAAGTGGTCGGTGATCTTCTTCAGGTGCACCACGATGTCGTCGTATTCGACAAAGTTGTACGTCTCCGCGTGGGCGAAGGTGCGGGCTTTCTCGAGGCGGTATTCGAGGTGGTCGATGACGATCACGCGCCCAGCACCCATGAACCAGGCGGACTTTGCGGCGAACAGCCCCACTGGGCCGGCACCGAAGACGACAACGGTGTCCCCCTCTGAGATGTCCCCCAGCTGGGCTCCAAAGTACCCGGTGGCGGTGGCGTCGGTGAGCAGCACCGCGTCCTCGTCGTCCATCCAGTCAGGGATGATGGTGGGGCCGACGTCGGCGAACGGCACCCGAACGTACTCGGCCTGGCCGCCGTCATATCCGCCCGCGGTGTGCGAGTACCCGTAGAGGCTGCCCATCGCCGTCGCGTTGGCGTTGACGTTGTGGCAGTTGGAGTAGAGCCCGCGCGTGCAGTAGTAGCAGGAGCCGCAGTAGATGTTTGCAGGCACCATGACTCGGTCTCCACGCTTGAGGTTTTGAACGGAGGAGCCGACTTCCTCCACCACCCCGATGAACTCGTGACCGAAGGTGGTTCCCACACGGGTGTCGGGAATCATGCCGTGGTAGAGGTGCAGGTCTGAGCCGCACACCGCGGCCATGGTGACTCGAACGATCGCGTCGTTGGGATGTTCGATGGGCGGCACGTCCTTCTCTTCCACCCGGATCTTGTAGGGGCCTCGATACGTCATTGCTCGCATAGTCTTCGCCTCGTATCACTCGTCCTCAGTGTCAGCCAGAGTCACACGCACGTGGGGCAGGGTCAAGGCTTGAGGGCCTACCTTCACGCACATCGGGAATGGCGTCCCTGCATGTCAGAGCCTGGTCTGGGCTGCGACCGGGTCAAAGTGCTGAGAGCAAGGGGACTGTGAGGCAATGCTCTCCGAGGCCCTCGGTGGTGCCAAGGCCCTGGCACCGGCTACCTGTGTCGATATCCCGAAGTTGAGGTAGGAGTTGACCGCCCTCCTCGCTGAATTAAGGTGAATGGCAGATCCAAAGGAGTGGATGTGACTGCCCCATTACCTGCCACGAGAGCGGATGTTCGTGGAATCTGGTCGTTGCGACGCCAGCGGGAGGACTGGCTGATTGCCCGGGGAATCGACCAGTGGCGACCGGGCGAAGTCCCGGTCTCGGTCATTCGCGAGCAAGTAGACCGTGGCGAGTGGTACGTGCTGCGGGAGGAAGAGCACCACGTGATCGCAGGGTTGCGACTCCTGTGGCAGGACCCGGATTTTTGGGGACCTGACGACGGAACCGCTATCTACGTCCACGGACTGATGCTGGATCTCGCTCTGGCTGGTGAGGGCTTAGGTGCTCAGCTCCTGGGGTGGGCAGCAGCTCAGGGTGCGCTACAGGGTAAGACGAGGCTCCGACTCGACAGTGCCGCTACCAACCCCAGGTTGGCCACATACTACGAAGATTCGGGCTTTTCCCGGCAGGGCCAGCGCCAAGTAGGTGACTTCTTCGAGGTCATCCTCTGGGAGCGACCAATTGCGACAACAGGCTAACTGTACGCCTTGTGATCCTGAGGGCGGTGTATATCCGAAGCAGCACAGTATCGCTTAGGCTATGTGCCCTCCGCCGATCACACGTTGAACGTGAACTCGACTACGTTCCGTGACCGAATACCCTTAGGCATCCAGGTTCTTGAAATATCGCGCCACAGGCCATCGGACGAATTCATCAGATTCATAGAGTTCACGGGCAGGCGTGTGCCCAGCATCTCCCCCGGTCTCGACCATGACCATCCGCATTCCAGCGCGCTGCGCACGACCGTACGACTGCTCCATTAGCAATGCTCCGATGCCTCGGCGCTGATGATCCGGGTCGACGGCCAGGACGTAGATCTCCGCCATGCGATCATCGGGATGCAGGCGAGTGCAAACCCACCCGGCCACCTCGTCGTCGACGAGCGCCACGTCGATGTTCGCGGGCTCGTCACGCAAGACTGCGGCCAGATCGGCCCGCTGCCTTGCCTCCCACCCGTCCGGATAGAACGCCTCATACACGAATCCGGGGACGTCTCGCTTCATCGACTGGAACACCGGCGCCCAGGCGCGGATCGACAGATCCAACAGTGCGTCTTGGTACGCCGCGTCATACGCGACGATCAACGGTTGATGCCCCATCCTTTATCCCTGCCGTAGCGACGTTCCGCGGCCCGTGCCTCCTGCCCAGCTCTGCCTAGGCTACTTGAGCCCACTGGAGGTTAGTCCGCTACACGTTGAACTTGAACTCAACCACGTCGCCGTCCTGCATGACGTAGTCTTTGCCCTCCAGGCGGACCTTGCCGGCGGCCTTGGCATCGTTCATGGATCCCGCGGCGACCAGGTCGTCGAAGCTGACGATCTCTGCCTTGATGAAGCCGCGCTGGAAATCCGTGTGAATCACACCGGCCGCTTCAGGCGCCGTCGCGCCCTGCGGGATGGTCCAGGCGCGAGTCTCCTTGGGCCCAGCCGTCAGGTAGGTCTGCAGCCCGAGGGTGTTGAAGCCAACGCGTGCCAGCTGATCCAGACCGGATTCCTCCTGGCCGTTGAGCTCCAGCATCTCCCGGGCCTCTTCCTCCGAGAGGTCCACCAGGTCAGACTCCAGCTTGGCGTCCAGGAACACCGACTCCGCCGGTGCCACCAGGTCGGCGAGCTCTTTCTGCTTCTCCGGGGAGTTCAGCACGCCCTCATCCGCGTTGAACACATAGATGAACGGCTTGGCGGTCAGCAGGCTGATCTGTGCCAGCTGTTCCATGTCCAGCGAGGAGGACTTGGAGAAGATCGTCTCGCCCTCCTCCAGCACAGCAAGGGCTTCGCGGTAGGCATCAAGCGTGGCCTTATCCGCCTTCTTGCCGGAGACCTGCTTCTCCAGCTTCGGGATCGCGTTCTCCAGCGTCTGCATATCCGCCAGGATCAGCTCGGTGTTGATGGTCTCCATGTCGGAGGTCGGATCCACCTTGCCGTCCACGTGGATGACGTTCTCATCCTCGAATACGCGCACCACCTGGGCAATGGCGTGGGCCTCACGAATATTGGCCAGGAACTGGTTGCCCAGGCCCTCACCCTCGGAGGCGCCCTTCACGATGCCGGCAATGTCCACGAAAGACACTGTGGCCGGGAGGATCTTCTCCGAACCGAAGATCTCGGCGAGCTTTTCGAGACGCTCATCCGGAAGGTTCACCACGCCCACATTGGGCTCGATGGTCGCGAACGGGTAGTTCGCCGCCAGGATCGTCTGCCGGGTCAGAGCGTTGAAGAGGGTCGACTTGCCCACATTGGGGAGTCCCACGATTCCGATAGTCAGTGCCACGGTCCCCTAACCTACCGCGCCCCGGCACCTCCGGGCGACTTCAGCGCCCGCCCTCCCCTGCTGTTGGACCACAGCACTCCGGCAATCACCAGCACTCCCCCGGCAAGTTCCAGCCAGGTAGGCACCTGATTGAGTACCGCCCACGCCGCGAGCACACCGAAGATCGGCACCAGCATCGAGAATGGCGCCACCGCCCCGGCCGGGTGCCGGCGCATCAGCCACACCCAGATCACCGAGCCCACCAGGGTTCCCATCACCACGATGTAGACCAGCCCCAACCACCCAGGAAGCGCTTCAACGCTGAGGGAGGCGACCAGGGCGTCCCCGATGCGCTCCGGGCCCTCCACCATCAACGACAGCGCCAGCATGGGCAGCGGAGGCACTACAGTCATCCACATCACCAGCGCCACCGGCTTATCCGTCTGCGCCTGGCGAGTGGCCAGGTTGCCCAGCGCCCAGCCGAAGGCACCCAGCACCACAAGGAAGAACGGCATCCAGCCATCGGCGCTGCCCCGGGAAATTCCCACAACCCCCAATCCGACGACGGCGAGCGCGACTCCCGCGACCCGCCGCCCGGTGAGCTGCTCCCGCAGCAGCAGCGCACCCATCAGGACTGTGAAGGGTGCCGATGCCTGCAGCACCAGCGACGCCAGACCGGCGGGAAAACCGGCCGCCATGCCGAGGAAGAGGCCGAAGAACTGCAGCGTGCCGAACCCCAGCCCGTAGCCGATCAGGTACCTCACCTTGACCCCGGGCCAGGGCACAAACAGCAGCGCGGGAACGGCGAGCACCACGAACCGCAGTGCCACCAAGAACAGCGGCGGAAAGTGCTCCAGCGAGAAGTGGATGGCAATGAAATTCAGCCCCCACAGCACCGCGACGACGACGGCGAGGAGCATATGACGGACTGGCACCTCCTTATCTTGGTACCTGCGTCAGGAAAACGGAAGCCTCGCAAGGGGCAGCGGTTCTACCCGCGTTAAATCCATCCGTTCTGGGACGCAATCCTGGCGGCGTCGTGCCTGTTCTGCGCTTGAGTCTTGCCGATCGCAGAGGAGAGGTGATTGCGCACGGTCCCCGCTGAGAGGTGCAGAGCCGCAGCAATGGACTTCACCGCTGCCCCGCCGGCGGCCTCACGCAGCACCTGCTGCTCTCGTTCGGTCAGCGGATTCACAGCACCGGCCAACGAGTCAGCCGCTAGGCCGGGGTCCACCACACGCTGGCCTGCGGCTACCTTCCGCACCATCTGTGCCAGCTGCTCGGCGGGAGTGTCTTTGACGACGAATCCGTAGGCGCCTGAGTTCATCGCCCGTCGCAGGTACCCGGGACGGCCGAACGTGGTGACGATCAGGCACCGGGTGCCCAGCCGCTCTGCGGTGATCTGTCCCACCGCCTCGATACCGTCGGCCACCGCGGCACTGCCGGGCATCTCAATATCCACGAGGGCGACGTCGGGGCGATGGCTGCGGACCTGTTCCATCAGCTGGTCCGCAGTGCCGGCTTCTGCGACGACCTCGATGTCCGCCTCCAGTGCCAGAAGCGCTTTGAGCCCACCGCGCACCAGATCCTGGTCGTCGGCGAGCAGCAGCCGGATGACTCGGCTCATCGCTGGATCACCTCCACTGCTGTGCCTGGGCGTTCGGCGCTGGTGCCCTCCATCTCAGGATAGGCCCGCCCGATGAGGAGACGCCCCTGACTCTCCTCTGCGCGGCGGCGCAGACCGGTGAGGCCGTTGCCTTCAGCCTGTTGGCCCAGGCCCACGCCGTCATCGGCCACGCGAAGGCGCTTGCCGTCCACCTCGATGCGGCAGCTGCTAGCCCCGGAGTGGCGCACCACGTTGGTCACCGCTTCCCGCAGTGCCCAAGCCAGCAGGGACCCGGCGGAGGTATCTAGCCCCTCCCCCTGGTGAATCTCGGCACGCACTCCGGCGGCCTCCAGTGCGGTGCGCGCTACCTCGAGCTCGCCAGGAAGTTGAGGCGCCTTCAGCCGGGTCACGGTAGAACGGACCTGGTCCAGAGACTCCCGGGCCAGGGATTCGATGTCTTCCAGCTCCGTGCGGCTGCGCCCCGGGTCAGTTTCCATCAGTCGGCGTGCCACCTGAGCTTTGATGAGCAGCACGGTCAGCGAGTGCCCCAGCACGTCGTGCACGTCCCGGGCAATGCTGTCGCGCTCCCGGGCGGCGCGCAGCTGAACCTCAGCCCGGCGGGTCCGGGTGTCAAAGTGCTCCATCAGCCGCATTGCGGTGACGAAGAGGACACCGATGCCTGGCCCCAGAAGGGCCCAGATCTCGCTCTCACTGATCAGGTACGTCCCCAGCGTGGGCAGCGCCCAGACCAAGACGCACAGGACCGCTCCGGTACGCAGCGGAAGGCTGAAGATCAGCAGCGCCCCCACATAGGGTGTGAAGGTCAGTGCCCATGGGCCCACCGCGGGGACTGTCATCCCGGCAAGGCCCAGCAGGAGCAGTACCAACACCACCAGCCGAAGCGGCGAGGGCCCACGGTCATAGTCGAATTCTGTGATGGCCCCTCCCAGGTAAACCACCACGAACACAGCGGTCGCACCCAGGGCGATTCCTGGCCACGGCTGGTCAGCGCTGCTGTGCCACGCCGCGATCACGGGTCCGGTCAGGAAGATCAGCCAGACGCTGGCATAGAAGATCCCGGCGACGTCGTCGGGTCTCCACCGGGAGCCGTCCCGCTCGGGCTGAATGCTGGTCATCACACCATCCTTCCACTGTGCGTGTGCGCTGCTGGCCCTCAGCGGCGGGCGGTGCGCCTGCGTTGCAGGACCAGGCAGGCCAGGGCGAAGATCGCCGACCAGACGGCGATGCTCACCAGCACAAACCACAGCGGGTCAGAATCCGGGGTTCCTGACTGGGTGAGCACCAGACCCTCCGCGAGGGGCCAGCGCGCCAGCGCCACCGGCCCGTACATGGGCGTGAATCGTCCGATCTCCAGCAGTATCCCGTCCATGAGGCTGAATGCATTTCCAAAGAAGGCGAAGACCACCACGATTCCCGAAGCGGCCCCCACCGCGGCGTCCGAGCGGAAGAGCAGGCCTACGGCTAGTCCGTAGAGAGCGAAGGGCAAAGCTGCCACCACACTGAGCACCGCAGCCAGCAGCCACCGGCCCAGGGGCATCTCCACGGTGGTAAAGGCCCCGATCGTGTAGATCACCACCACCGGAAGCACTGCCATGGCAAGAGCCACCAGTGACTTGGCCACCACGAACATCCCGTGGGGCATCGCGGTCAGGGACAGCTGGCGCCCCCAGCCCTGCTGAATCTCGACCGCCGCGGAGCCTGCCAGGCTCGTGGTGGCGGTGACCGCACCGTAGGCGGCCATGCCGATCATGATCCAGGCACCGACGTTGCCGTGCCCCACCGAGAGGCCGCTGACGTCCATGCTGACGCCGAAGAACAGGAAGAGCAGCGCGGGCAGGAAGGCGATGAAGAAGGTGTTGCCGAAGTTGCGGAAGTTCCGCCAAAAGTCCATGAGGACGTAGTAGCTCAGGTTCATGACGGGTCCTTACGAGTTCTGGGCGGCGGTCAGCTGCATGAAGGCTTCTTCCAGGCTGGCGGGGCGGATGCTCAGCCCGTGGGCCTGGGTTCGGGTGAGCAGGTGGCGGGCCAAGGCGTCGGCGTCGTCAGTCCGGAAGGTCACGTGCCCGCCCTGAATCTCGTAGGACTGCACCGCCGGGAGCTGTTCCAGCTCCTGCTCCGACGGTGTCCACGAGACCCGCAGATGCGCCGCACCGGCCTTCTTCTGTACCTCCGCGGTGGGCCCGTCGGCGATCACCCGACCGGCGTGCATGAGCACGGTGCGCCGGGCGAACTGCTCGGCCTCCTCCAGGTAGTGGGTGGCAAACAGCACCGTGGTCCCCGAGGCAGCCGTCTCGGCCATGCGGTCCCAGAACTCGTGGCGCGCCGCCGGGTCCATCCCGGCGGTGGGCTCATCCAGGATGATGACCTCCGGCTCGGGCAGCAGAGCCAGGGCGAACTTCACGCGCTGCTGCTGCCCTCCGGAACATTTCCCCACAGCCCGTCCAGCGATCTCATGGAGCCCGGCGATCTCCATGACCTGGTCCACCGGCGCATGGCGTCGGTGGAGGGAGGCGATGATGGAGACGGTCTCCTTCACCGTGAGGTCCGGCAGCAGTCCGCCGGTCTGCAGCAGGGCCCCCAGGCGGCCGGCCTGGACGGCCTCCTGGGCCGTGCTGCCCGCCACCGTGATCTGACCCGACGACGGCGAGTTCAATCCCAGCACCATGTCCAGCAGGGTCGTCTTGCCTGCGCCGTTGGGTCCCAGGATGGCCGTGACCTCGCCGCGTCTGAACTGGAGGCTGACACGGTCGACGGCAGCGAAGCGGCCCCCCGCTCCCCCGGCCCGAGCCGAACGGTAGGTCCGGGTGACATCACGGACAGTGATGATGCTCTCATTCATAAGTCCCAGCTTCGCCTGCCGGCGGCGTCTGCACTCAGCACACCTGTCATCTTCTGACCGTGACATTTGTCAGTCCCGGGAGCGCGCTTGCATCCCCATCACAACGGGGCACAAGGCGGCCCGCAACCCTTGCCATCAGCCTGCCGATGTCAGCACCATAGCCAGAAACGCACCAGTCTCACCGCGACGCCGTAATACAACCCGGGCCAACTTCACTAGTGAACTAACGTAGACGGGTTCGTACACAACCCACCTGGTCTGACGGCTCACCGGCGCGCGCTGCGCAGGATGCTGCCCCGTCACGCTGAATTGGCTTTTACGCAAGGAAGGTTCACCCCTATGGCTGCTGCGCCTGCAGTTTCCAGGGTCAATTGGCCGGTGTTCATCGTCTCCGCGGTGATCATCGTGGCCGTGACCCTCTGGGTCGCGCTCGACCCCAACGCTTTCACCACCCTCGAGACCGCCTTCGGATGGATCGGTCAGTATCTGGGCTGGTACTTCATCCTCACCGCGGCGATCGTCGTGGTCTTCGTCCTGATCATCGCCTTCTCCCGGGTCGGCCGGACCAAACTGGGGCCCGACCACTCCACACCGAAGTTCAACCTGTTCACCTGGACGGCTATGCTCTTCGCCGCCGGTATCGGCGTGGACCTGATGTTCTTCTCCGTGGTCGGCCCGGCCACCAACCTGCGCGTGGGACCCGGGCTGGACGAAGCCGGCATGGCCGCCGCCGAGCAGGCTGCCCTGTGGACCATGTTCCACTACGGCATCCCGGGCTGGGCCATGTATGCGCTGATGGGCATGGCCTTCGGCCTCTTCGCCTACCGCTACCACCTGCCGCTGTCCATCCGCAGCGCGCTCTACCCGATCATCGGCAAGCGCGCTCAGGGACGCACCGGCGACGCCGTGGAGATCGGAGCCGTCATCGGCACGATCTTCGGCATCGCCACCAGCCTGGGAATCGGAGTGGTGTTCCTCAGCTTCGGCCTCGGCTGGGTCTTCGGCATCGAAGCGGGGGCCGGAGTACAGGTCGCCCTCATTGTGCTGGCCGCCGTCGTCGTGACGTTCTCTACCTACTCGGGCATCGAACGGGGCATCCGCCGCCTGGCCGAGCTGAACGTGCTGGTGGCCATCGGGCTGATGCTCTACGTGCTGATCTCCGGTGAGACCGTGCACCTGCTCAATGCCCTAGTGAAGAACATCGGTGACTTCATCGCCCTGTTCCCGGGCATGCTCACCGAGACCTTCGCCTATGACTCCTCCCCCGAGTGGCTCGATGAGGGCTGGGTCGAATGGTGGACCATCTTCTTCTGGGCCTGGTGGATGGCCTGGGCCCCCTTCGTGGGGCTGTTCCTGGCCCGTATCTCCCGCGGGCGCACCCTCCGGCAGTTCGTGGTGGGTGTCCTCGTGGTGCCCTTCGCCTTCATCGCCCTGTGGATCTCGATCTTCGGCAACGCCACGGTCTCCCGCATCCTCGATGGAGACGCCGCCTTCGCCGCCGAGGCCGAGGATTTCTCCGGGGCCGGCTACTACAGCCTCATGGCCGAGTTCCCCGGAGCCACCTTCATCATCGGAGTCTCTGTGCTGGTGGGCCTGCTCTTCTACGTCACCAGCGCGGACTCCGGCTCCCTGGTGCTGGCCAACTTCACCTCGAAGGCCAGCGACACCAACTCCGATGGTCCCGCGTGGCTGCGCGTGGTCTGGAGCGTCATCATCGGCGCGCTGACCTTGGCGATGCTGCTGGTGGACACGGAGGAGGGCGCCGGAATTTACAGTCTGCAGATGGCCACGGTCATCATCGGACTGCCGCTGTCCGTCATTCTCTACCTGCTCATGGCAGGAGTGTGGCGAGCGCTGCGCATGGAGCGCTACAGTGCAGAGGCCGGAGAAGCCACCCTGCCCTCGGCCCTGTCGGAGCGCATTGATGCTCCTATAGTTGTCAATTTGGGATTTCGCCGGTGTGGGGGTCTGTCTTGAC